>CALBPH010000460.1 GCA_937899365.1 uncultured Leptolyngbya sp. | reverse complement strand
GTTGAATGACCCAAATGAGCAGGATGGTTGCGATCGCAACTCCCGCAAACTTTAGCCACTTACCCAACCTTTGCTTTGTCATCGAAGACCGCTTCCTGCATAAGTTTTCTAAGCTGGTTCATTAGCCCGCCGCATCAGTGTGCCCATGGGCTCTCATAGCGCACTGTTTGCTCTTTTTTCGTCTGGGGTGCTGCCGGGTCTGGCTGAGTGGCGGTGGGGAGACTGTCATCAAGGGTGGCGGTGGGGCTGACCTCCTGGAGGGCATCCTGGAGGATGGGAGAGAGTTTTGTCGGCTGGTTAGACGGCTGACGATTGCGTTCTTTATTAATTTCTCGGATCCGGCGAGACAGCAGGCGAATGATGTTGACGGCAATGCCCGGAGTCTCATCAATGGCCTCATACAGCTGCTGCTGGGTTAGCACCAGACAGTCGCAGGGATTAATGGTCGTCACCGAGGCTGAGCGAGGTTCGGCATCAAACAGGGACATTTCACCAAAGCAGGTGCCTTTTTCTAGGGTGGTTAGCTCCTGCGATCGCAAATGTACCCGCACCCGTCCCGACACCACAATGTAGAGAGAACGCCCCTCCTCCCCTTCCCTAAAAATAGGATGGTTAGCCGGAAATGACAGCTCATCCATGATCGACGCTAGCCGTACCAAAAAGTCATCCCGCAGCTCGGTAAAGATGGGAACAGCCCGAACGAACAATAAACGATCAACGCTGGTGAGCATAGTGAACCTGGTTTGTCGCTAAAACCGCTGTGCAGCTAGAGTTTGTGAGAGTTTGTGTCAAAGACAGGTCTTGCCAAGACAGTAGGACCCATCAAAAAGTATGGCCTGTAGACAAGGCCGACACATGCGTCCACCCTGCTGCATTGGTTATGGAGTGTACCCCTCTGCTGTAGCCGACGCAAGATAACTCAGTACATTAACCGACTAAGTTTATCTACACCGAACATACCCCAGGTTTGGGGCGTACGCTCACCCCACTCACTCTGGCACCGTACCCACATAGTTTTCCATCATCTTCTGTACCTGGGCCGCCACCAGGGTGTCTGGGTCGTTGGCCATTTTCGGTAGCAATAACTCCAATGTCCGGGGTGATGCCATCTCCAGATAGCTTAAAACAGCCTCTCGAACAAAGCCCACCGAGTGATTTAGGGACGCCGTCACATGGTCAGTACTGATGCTCCACTGTTCGGTACGGGCCACGTGAAAACAGCAGGCCAAGGCCCAATCCGATAGAAAATGTCTCAGTTCGAGCAGATTGCGCAGCCTCTCCTCGGGGCTTAGGGGGGTATAGGCCACCAGCGGACCCAGGACCGCTATGGTGGCCTCCTCGCCAGACTGCTCAAACAGCGTGAGGATGGCGCGTTTAGCCGGGATATCCAAGGTGTTATCTAAAATCTCTAACCCCCTGGCTCGGCTGGAGGCGGAGCCATCTAAGCTGAGTTCTGCTGCTTGAATGGTGGAGGACGGGTAAAGAAACCGCATGAGCAACAACATCCGTTCCATGGCATCGGTCTTCATGTCCTGGAGCGCCCGACGCAGCCAGTCAAAGGTGTCTCCGGGGGCCTTGGCGGCTGAGCAGTCAACCAGACCGCTGTAGAGCTGGCTAATAAACTGTAGCTCCTGGTTGAGCAGGGTTTCTACCCCCTGGCGACCCAGCTGATCGAGGGCAATATCAATGTCGGCGGAGCGACGAAAGCTCTTTTCATCTGAGAGCTTGACTAAAATGCGTAGCAGCCAGCGTCGGGGCGCACCCCAGGAGGTCATGAGGTTAGAGGCTATTAGGTTCAAAGCCCTGAGGGTGCCAATGCGGCCAATGACGTTCCAAGCCTGGTGTCTGAGGGTGGCAGACTTATATCGATTGTTGGCCAGCTGGATCAGCATCGGCAGGGCATCATCGCCCAGCTCCACCAGGGCCTGCATGGCTGATTCTCGGGTGGTCTTATAGCGCAATGCCTGGAGCAGTGACGGATAGTGTTCTTCCAGGCGGGTGGCGGCGACGGCCTCTAGCATGGAGCGGCGTACCCGTAGCGAGTCGTCTTGCAGCAGATTGCGCACATGCAGCCTCAGACCCTGCATATATTCAGCTTCCCCCAGGGCCCGACAGCCCATCACGCGCTCTAGCTCCTCCCTGTGGGTGAGCATCTGTCGCAGAATGTTGGTGGCCCGTGCCCGTTCCGCCGCACTGCCCCGCTTGAGCATCATGGAGGCAGCGGTGCCGCGCACCACTGGGTCAACGTTGCGCTGCAGATAGGGTTTGAGCTGGTTAATATCAGCATCGGCCTGGGTCAGCCACACATAGCGGACGGCCAGGGCCAAAATCGGCGGGTCTTGGGCGGGGTAAATCAAGGCATCTACATAGCCGGGAAAAGGGGGACCTGGGAAGACCAGCATGGTCTCTAGGCTTTGCTGCTGTAGCCCCGGCGATAGTTCGCTTAACATGGGGGCCAACACTTCGCTAATGCTGCGGGGTTCGATCTGGGTCAGTAGCTCGATTAAGGAGCGTTTGTCAGCTTCGGGGCCGGGTTTATCTAGGGCTTCGATGATGGCCTGCTTGAGCACCCGCAGGCTGGCATCGGAAAAGCTGAGCAACCCCCGTTCAGCGGTGAGAACAAGCAGGTTAAGGTACTGCGATCGCAACAAAAAGATGCTGCCCAACCACAGCAGCGACAGCCCCAGGGTAATCAATAAAAACAAGTTGTCTTCCCACTTCAAACCGGTGCGATCGGCCAGGGCGATAATCACCAAAATGCCCACCCCCACCACCCAACGCTCAATCAATCGGCTAGATGTAAAGACCTTGGCGACGAGCTCTGTGAGCCCCAAAACCCCTGTGAAAATACCCAGGAACCGGGCCATGGTATCAACGCTAAAATCCTGCATCGTCAGCTGGTTGAGATACTGATACTCCACCAGATACAGCAGCATCTGGGCAATTACAAAAAAGCTAATCAGCAGCAGCACATAGCGCCGAATTAACTTGCGTAACCGCCGGGCTGAAAAGTTCACATTGGAGACTTCAACAATGCGCCGCTTGGAGTCGGGAAACGCGTGCTGATAGGTGTTGCTGATATTAAACAACACCCCGGTTGCCTCCAGCATGATGCCCAGCACCAGGTAAATAACATTTTTAATATCCAAAAATCCCAGCAGGGCAAATAGGGTAAACCCGCTGAGGGTGTCGGCCACCAGGTTGCCACTGCTGATTAGGGGGAAGGTGCGCTTAATCTCTCGAATGTTGAACAGCTGGTTGGCCAACACCGCCAAATTCAACTCATTCAGGTTGGTGATGGATTCCATCCACAGCCGCATGGCAAAAATCGTTGGCGGTGCC
>CALBPH010000459.1 GCA_937899365.1 uncultured Leptolyngbya sp. | reverse complement strand
CCAACGCTGGGTTTAGACATGCCAGCCAGACTATTGGTCGCGTTCACAGGCTATGGCCAGCTCAAACATCGCCCCAAGGATACCTACAACACGTTTAACCGTCTTTCCTGACTTTTGGACCTGCCTGTTAATTCAGTGGGCAATGCCCGCTCCGTTTCCCATGCTGCTATCACAGTTCTCAGTTGGCCATCTACGATTGCTTATTGATGGTTCGCGATAGCCAGAGCGACCCAACAATCCCTGCAAAGTGAGAAATTAAGGTGTTGATGGTCGACTGCACCAAAAACACATCCAGCGGTTCAACCGCCAGGGACGGATTGGTAATGGCAATATTGCTCTGGGGTTGGGAAATCACCTTCAGCATCAACGCCCCGACCACGCCACCGGCCCCAAGCAACCCAAAAAACATCCCTAAAACACTAATGCCCAAGCCCGTGGTGATCATCTTGGCCGCGTTCTTAGGTTTGGGCCGCAGGTCCGGGTTAGTCGATTTAAGCCGGCGGGCAAAGCGGGTATATTGAAACGCCCAAAACGCACCCACATAGACCGCCGCCAGCCCCAAAGCCGCCAGCAAAAAGCCACCGCCCGCCGCTGCATTTTCAGCCCCGCCGGTACGGTTGCTCACCGACTGCAACCCTAGCAAAGAGGTAACAAACAACAGGGTGGCAATTACACCGCTGACAATCTGCACCCAAAAGCTAACCCAGCCCACCAGGCGAAAGTTATTAGCAATTCGACGGACAGCTGGCGGTAAGGAATAACCAAGTTCACCGGTCATAATGCGTTCTAGAAGCGTCTCCATATCTTGGCATTCTTGAACCTATTGGTAAACCTTCCCACTAAGCATAGAAACAAAAGTAATTGAGCCGTACAGACGTTCCATGGAACGTCTCCCCAGCACTCATTCCAGCAGCCATTCCAACAGCCATTTGTGGCCCCCATAAATTGGACGTACAGACGTTCCATGGAACGTCTCCCCAGCACTCATTCCAGCAGCCATTGTTGGCCCCTATAAACTCGCCGCTACATATACTTAGCTAACAGCAAGCTTAGCTTGTCCTTTGTCGCCGCAGGGGCCGTATCTAAGGGGGTAATCACCGCATATTTCAGCGCCGAGTGGGCCTCCGATGGGGGTGGATTATCCGCCAGCCGGCGCACCACGTCTCGAATCACCAGCTGAGCATTAACCGCATTTTTCTGTAGGTTACCAATCACCATTTCCACCGTCACACTGTCATGGTCAGGGTGCCAGCAGTCATAGTCAGTCGCCATCGCCAGGGTGGCATAGGCCATCTCAGCCTCCCGCGCCAGCTTAGCCTCCGTCAGATTGGTCATCCCAATCACCGTAGCTCCCCAGCTGCGATACAAATGGGACTCTGCCTTAGTCGAAAACGCAGGTCCTTCCATACACACATAGGTGCCACCGCGATGGAGGTTAACCCCGTCTAGGTCCAGGCTTTCCACCGCATCACCCAAAATGGCCGCCAGATTTTTACAAATCGGGTCACCAAACGCAATGTGGGCAACAATGCCCTCCCCAAAAAACGTAGCCGCCCGGTTTTTAGTCCGGTCAATAAACTGGTCAGGAATGACCATATCCACCGGCTTCACCTCTTCCTTGAGGGAGCCCACCGCCGATGCCGAAAGCAAATACTTTACCCCCAGGCTTTTCATCGCATAGACATTGGCCCGAAAGGGAAGCTCCGTGGGCATCAGACTGTGGCTACGTCCGTGGCGCGCCAAAAATGCCACGGACGTACCGTCTAACTTGCCGCAAATTAAAGCATCGGAGGGCGTCCCAAAGGGAGTCTCTATCGTCAGCTCTTCCACATCAGTCAGGGCATCCATTTTATAGAGACCGCTGCCGCCTATGATGCCAATTTCTGCCTGCGCCATAGGGATGTTCTACTCTTAAATTGCGTTGGGTGTGACCATAGTGGCCCGCCCGCAATGGTACAAGAGGTCATCCGACGAAAGCAGTATTTTAGGAATCTGTTTATAGATGAGCTGTCGCTGAGTCTCTTTTACGCCAGACCCACCAGTTTCTCACTCAGCTCCCACAAACGACGTGCCTTCACATCATCCAGCGCCTCATTCGACATTTCCTGCACAAAGGACTTACGACCTTCCTGCTGACGGTTACCCCAGCTCCAGTAATAGCCAGACTGCTCATAGCCAGCGTCAGCTGCCACCGCCGCCACCCGATCCCCAGCCACAGCTTCGGTGACATATCCCTTGGTAATATTCTTCTGGAACCAGGGGAAAATGGTTCTAAATGCGGAATAGTGATTGCGGAAGAGACCCGTTTCAGCCACACAGCCAGGGTAGAGAGAACTAAACACGATGCTCGTAGAGTCACCATAGCGGCGATGCAGCTCTCGCATGGTGAGCACATTGCACAGCTTGCTATCCTTATAGGCCTTACCCGGCTTAAACTTCTTGCCATTAGCCATGGTCACGGGTGCCTTAAAGCCCTGCTCGAATCCTTCCAGGCTGCCAAGATCTGGCGGGGCGGGGAATGGAATCTTGCCCCCTAGCTCCTTGGGATTGGCCGTCACCGTACCCAGAATCACTAAGCGGGGATGGGACGATTTTTTCAGGTCCTCCAGCATGAGGTTACACAGCAAAAAGTGACCCAGGTGGTTAGTCGCCATGCTCAGCTCGTAGCCGTCTTCGCTACGCATGGGTTCTTTAAGCAGGGGCAGATACGCAGACGCATTGCACACCAGCGAGTCCAGGGATTTGCAACTGGCTCGAAAGTCAGTTACAAAGCTGTGCACGCTATCTAAGCTAGCCAGGTCCAGCTTCATGATGGTGTAGGTACCGTCAGCCATACCCACGTCTTTGGCTACTTTTTCAGTTTCTCCGTTAGCGATGCCTTGTCGTCTTCCTCCTCACCACATGCCAGCCCCTATCGGCCAATGCCTTTGCTGCATACAGGCCAACACCAGAGGAGGCCCCGGTAACTATCGCCGTTGATTGCTGAGATTGGTCCATGGGTATCAAAAAGCGCGTCTAAAATTAGTATGAATCCGTGAGGATTCTAGGATCTCATACGGTTGAACGCTAATAGCTATCTGAAATAAACCTTAAGCAATGTACGGATACATTGTGGAATGTAGGGATGGGTAACGGATTGTAATTAGGCTTTGGGCACCGAGGCTCTTTCCCAATGCTGGCATCCAATAACTGACAGGGCTGATTCTGGGAAAACAAGATTCAAAGCCCCCAAACTTAAAGGATTGAGGGCTTATGCGATGAAGCCAACTATCTGGTCTTCCTACAGACAATTGGGCCAACCCGCTTAACTCTTAGGTGAGCGGATCAACTTGCAACCAGAAC
>CALBPH010000458.1 GCA_937899365.1 uncultured Leptolyngbya sp. | reverse complement strand
AGAAATGACCAGTAGGAATGACCAATAGGTCTGCTACCTAAGAAAGCTCCACTACCGCTTGATTTTTGGCCAACACCTCTGCCGTTAACAAATCCTCCACCGTTACCCGCAGCAGCCGGTCTTGATCGACGGTAAAACTCAGCCGCACCCGGTCCTCTCCTGGCCTGCCGGGGGGAGATAGGGCCGCAATGTTGGGCGCTTTTTCATTTAATGGCTGTGCTACCGCCTGGCCTGCCTGGGCCTGTCGGGTCACCAAACGATTGCCCTCAAAGTAGACCTCCGTACTGCCCTGCTGACGCCCCAGCTCACCAATAATCAGCTCAATGCTGGGCTGGTTTTCATTGGACGCCCCCAGCACCAGCTCTATGGGAGCCGTCATTGGATAGGGCTGACCCTCGGGAATAATCGAGTGCCAACCGTGGCAGTTATTACGCCGGTCCCAAAAGCGCACGCCGTAGCCGTGGTACAGAAAATCCGACAGCGTTACCTGCTGCAGCTGTAGCGCTCCAGCAGAAACAGCCGTAAATGGCCGATCGCCACACACCTTAATGCCATCAAATTGAGTGTTAATCCAGGTTTGGATGGCTGGAATTTGGGTGGTTCCCCCCACCAGCAACACCGCGTCAATATCCGCCACATCTAACCCCTGGCGACGTCCCTGCTGTAGTACCTGGGCAACCCGCTCATCCAAGCGGTCAAAAAATCCCTGCTGTTGCAAAATTGACTCAAGCTGCCCACGGGTTAGGGTCAGCTCATAACTTTCAAAGGTTTCATCATCAAAATAGCTTTCGCTAGCGCTCTGGGCCGTAGACAGCTGAATTTTAAGCTGTTCTGCCAACCGTAAAATCAGTGGCGATAGGGCCATGCCATGGCGATCGCACAAATACTGCGCCACCCACTGGTCGATGTCCGAACCCCCCAGATTTTCCCCAGCTTTTGCCAGGACTTTTGCGGTAGAGACCCGTTGGGCCGAGTTGCCCATCGCCTTTTGCCCCCACTTGAGGATGTACCCCAGGCCCTGGGCTCGACCACCGCTCAGCTGCACAATAGCCAAATCTAAAGTACCGCCACCAAAGTCAAGCACCAATACGGTTTCATTGCTGGTGAGGCCATATCCCAGGGCCGCCGCCGTGGGTTCATCGATCATCCTTACCCGGTTAATATCCCAGCGTTGGCAGAGGGTGCCCAGCCAGCTGCGATAGGTTTCAAAGCTGTCAACGGGGACGCTCAAAACTACTTCATCGATGCTTTCTTCTTGCTGCTTAAGCTGTGCGATCACCTGGGAGAGAAACCATTCCCCCACCTGCTCAAAGGACAGGGTACGACCGTCTAAGTCCGGCATAAACCCTTGTATGGAGGTGCCGATACCGCGCTTAAAGTTCTTAAAGCAACGCTGCGATGAGCCATCTAGCCCCCGATCGCGCACTGGCTGACCAATCAACACCTGGTCTTGCTGCGCGTCTTCCACATAGAGCAGACTGGGGACCACCGCAGGGCCTGTCCCTCGCTGGGCCAAGGTATCTAAGGTAAGTACTTCAGAAGACTGGGTAGCGGCATTCCACCGGCAAAGCACCGTATTACTCGTGCCAAAGTCAATCGCTAATACCATCAGAATAGTTGTCTAGCTTGCGATCGCAAGTCCCAGCACTCCACCAATAAACAACCCCAAAAAGCAAAAACTAATCAAAATTAAACTACAGCGGACACGCCCCACCTCACGCAAAAGCCGGTCACCGGCATGGGCGATCATCAAGCTGCAAACAGCCGTCAGCAGCAAAACCCCCAAATTGATAAAAAACAGCGCCAATCCAATTTGGGTAAATTTAATCAAGTCAATATCGGACGTCCCGCCAAACCCAACGGCAATCGCCAGGGCCACCACCGACATCGCTGTTCCCAGACAGGTTACAAAGCGCGACAGTAAAATTCGAAACCCGGTGAACGACGACAGTGCTTTAGGACCGGCCAGCACCACCGCCTGCATCAAGGTACCGCCAAGGGCCAGGGGCCATACCCAGTAGGGCGGAGAAAACACAGACAACAACAGCCCCACTATCAAGTGCAATGCCAGCACCAACGACAGTAGCGCCCACGGTATACCCGTTGCAGGACGTGCTTTTCCGACTCGTCTGGGGACCTGGGGATTTAACCGTTGGTTGCTCATGAACGAAAAATAATGACCGACATCAAGCCGTGCTGCTACTGATACTAGCAGTCCACATGCCTTAAACCTCAGTCCTTAGGCTCAAGTTACCAGACCAAATTCTTTCATCGCCGGAATAAAATTTCGGTTCTCATGGCTAGGACGACTGAGCTTAATTAAGGCAAACCGCTGGGCTGGCGTTAACGATTGCCAGGCATCACCCGAAATGTTCACATTGTGGTCCACGGCCTGCTGTTTAACCTGTTCAGGAATAGCTGCCCCCAACCAGGGGGGCTCAGCCGCAACGGCGATTTCCTTGGCCGGCTGCCCCGTGTAGTGGGTTACCAAAGACTGTAGATGGTTTTTGTAGGCCAGAATGCTGGCCTGGGTCTCACAGGCCATGGTCATCAGCGTCTGTCGTTCCGCTTGGGTGAACTGATGCCAGTGCTTGAGTTTGAGCTTTACACCACAGGTATCTAACTTGAGCCGCACCCCCATGGGAATACACCGGAGTGAATCAATAAACTCCTGCTCAAACTGAAAGCCACCGGATTCCATACACATTCACCCGCTTTATCTACATGCCCTACACACCCATTGTTGATCGCCTGCTGATCGTCAGCCGAGCGTCAGCCTCAAAAAGCTGACACCCCTCGATAAACAACAGCCGTTAAATCACCGCTAAATACCCGCCAAACAATAAAGAATCTGCCGCAATAATTGCGAACCATATCAGAACATTGAAATTTGTAACACCTCTATGACTGGCTTAGATCCTCAGAACTCCTTTGCTTGACTGCTTCGGGAAGTTGCGCGACACTAAGTTATACGTCTAGGGTAGCCACTCCAGTTTTCAATACTCTGTATTAACTTTAGGTATGGAGTTTGAACTATTTTTTAGATATGGTTTGTTTACTCCTTTGTCACTAATGCGGTGCTTCCCATAAGAGGTGAATCCATTTGGAAACGCTGGAATTTGTTATTTATCCCGACGGTCGAGTCAAAGAGCTGGTAACAGGCATTGTGGGACGTTCTTGTGCTGAGGTGACTGCCGCTGTTGAAGCGCAGTTGGGTCAGGTCCTATCCCACGAGAAAACATCTGAGTTTTATGCCCAGGGTAACCAGCTAACCGCTGAGCAGGCGGATTCCCAGACTAATTACAGCAGCTGGTAGTTGTTGGCTGTTGCCAAACTAACCGTTGCTATCGGCCCCATGGCCATGTTGTTTAATCCGATGAAATACAGGGTTTAAGATGTCGCACTTTAGCCAGATTAAAACCAAGATTCGTAACCTTCCTGCTCTACAGTCTGCATTGACTGACATGGGTGCCGATTGGAAGGCCGGGCCACAGACAGTTCGTGGCTATCAGGGTAAGACCGAAACCGCTGACGTTGTCATCGAGCAGGCCAACGGCTATGACCTTGGCTTTAAGCAAAATGTAGATACCGGAGACTACGAGCTGGTTGCTGACATGCAGTATTGGCAACAGTCCCTGTCGGTGGATGGATTTTTAAATCAAGTTACCCAGCGCTACGCTTATCACACCGTGGTCACTGAGACGTCTCGCCAGGGTTTCCAGGTTGCTGAGCAGAAGACTGCTGACGACGGCACCATTCGCCTGGTGCTACAGCGTTGGGCCCAGAGCTAGAAGGCTTTGGCTAGAGCACATTAACTGCGCGGGGGCGGCTGGAGCATAAGGCTTCAAGTCGCCCTTGTTGCTTTTTAAGGTAGCCCCAGGGCTTCCCATCGACCAACTTTGGAGTAACTTTGGAGTAACTTGCAATGACGTCACCAGCTGAGTCTCCTAACCAGGTCGAACGCACGGGTTTAGAACCGGAGCTGGGTGGATAGCTTCGGGATGCTGGCGAACGCACGGGTATAGAGCCGGAACTGGGTGGAGATTTACGTCAGCGCGGCGTCTATGTAGATGAGATGACCTGTATTGGCTGCACCCACTGCGTTCATGTGGCTCGCAATACGTTTTACCTGGAGCCGTTACACGGTCGGGCCCGGGTGGTACGTCAAGACGGTGACCAAGAAGCACTGATTCAAGAAGCCATTGATACCTGTCCTGTGGACTGTATTCACTGGGTTGATTTTACAAAACTGCGCAAGCTGGAGGAGGAACGCCGTCACCAGGTGATTCCTGTTGCTGGATTTCCCATCAATCAGGGGCTGGCTCGTCGCAAAAGTCGCGCCGCCAAGAAAAAATCCCAGCAGTCCTGAGGGACAAGGAGCCAAGACTAATCTATGGCAGTTCCATAACCATTGGCAGATTAGCGCCAGTATAGGTAAGTTCTAACCGTAGTAGGCGTCCCGGTGGAGGCGTCACGGCCTCTGCTTGTATGGCAGGAGCATTCTCACTGATGGGCGCTAACTCTAGGATGGTGCCATCGGAGCCTATTTGTAGGCGGTACACCAGGGGATAGGGACCATCGATGGGTTGATAGGGGGCAAAGTGAGTTGCGATCGCATCCAGTATCGCCCCATCGACCCCTGTCGTCAGGAGGTCATCTTCAGGCCTTGAAGAACGCGCTATGCCTGCTTCTAAATCACTAAAACCAGGATCTGTAGAGCTATCTAGGGTTTCTTCTTCGGACCCTGTGAC
>CALBPH010000457.1 GCA_937899365.1 uncultured Leptolyngbya sp. | reverse complement strand
AGGTCTAGCTAGGCTTCTTCTCAGGCAACAGGCACTTATCAGAGTCACAGCCAGCCGGACCGGCTTCGATCAGTTCCCCCGCGTCGTACTGTTCTAGCGCCGCATGGAAGTTCTCCGTTGTACGACGGGTGAGCACTTCTTTACACAGTTCCTCGTATCGAGCCTTGTCGATGGGCTCAAACGGTAGGCGAGGGAAGGTTTGCAGGTTATCAAAACGAGCCAGCAACGCCGAGGAAATATACCCCTCATCATTTTCCACTGCCTGGTGGATACGCTTGGCTAGGGGCTCAATTTCGTTTTCACGAAACTCGATGGTGGCCGACGTATTGTGGGCGGTGTACTGACTCTGCACCTGCATGTAGAAGTCAAACTGGGCCAAGGCCGAAAACTGTTCGATGGCCACGTCGTCCGCCCCTGGTAGATTGGCCCAGGGCACTTCCACCGGCATTTCCACTAGCCACTCGGTGCAGCGTGGATCAAAGGGATCGTTAAGCAAGTTGCCATTCTCATCCTTATCGGACTGGGATGGGATGACCGAATAGCCGTAGTCAATACAGGCCAGTGCTACCGGATCGTCTTTACGGAAGGTGATGCGCCGGATAAATCGCTGGGACTTGGGCGGATGCCAGCCAGAGGACGCGCCGCTAAGCAGACTCTTGGTGCCCGCAGGCTGTACGGTGGTGCAGCGGTTGGGGCGTGGAATGTTATGGCGATCGCAATATCCCCAAACCGTTTCATGAACGATTGTCTTCCAGCGGCTCAGATATTTCTGCTCCTTGGCCTTAAACTCTAGACCCTGCATCGTATCTGGACGCACGGCCTCCCACCAGGTGAGCCAGTCCACCCCAAAGGCCCGCACAAAGAAGTCAAATAGACCGGTAAAGGACACCCCGACAATGGGGTCTTCCAGACGAGACTGCTGGTAGCGGGGCTCAATAAATTGATGGTTGAGCAAAGCAGCGACGGCAATACCGCCAGCCCTAAAGGCGTCTTCTTGCTCCTGCAGATTTTTGGGATCTATCTGATTTAGATGGATTTCCGCCAGGTTGCAGTGAAAATTTTGTCCCAAAATTTCACCACAAGGGTTCAGACCGTAACGCCCTTTACCCTGGGCACGGCGCTCGGCTTCTCCGGCCCACTGGATGGCTCCCTCACCGGAGTAAAACTGCTTGCGCACCGCGTCGGTCATTTCCGCTAAGGATGGCTTGTTGTGAAAGACCCGCGTATGGTTTGCCATGCGCAATGCATCCCGTTCCGGGTCGATGCGCCAGTTGCCGTCTGCATCCTGCTGCCAAAGATTATCCTTGGCGTTAGTGGCCAGCTCGTCATGGCTATCAAACTGACGCATACCTGCGGAGCGACGAATATTTCCGGCTACCACACAGGCGGCTGCTTCATCGATTAATAGGCAACACTCAATGGAGTTGAGCTGACGACCGATGGCTTTATCTAGAATTTTGGCGCAGCGCTCATATAGGTCCGGTAGCTTTACCGGATTGGCCATGCCGCCAAACCCTTTGAGCTTCTCTCCCGCAGGGCGGACATCACCCAGGTCAACAATGACCTCCACATCGTCTGTGAAATACTCGTTGCTAGAGAGTTCTAAAATTTTCTGATACGACATAACCCAGCCGTTACGGCTGTCGCCCACATGGATCTCCACCCGGTTGCCATTGATGGTTACGTCGGTTTCTTCCCGGCGCTGGTCTGCGGGTGCAGTGCCTACATCACCTGCCATCGTAATCTTTAGCCGATTGCGAATAACTGGCAGCTGGTCAATGTATTTAGGCTCTAGCACCGCACCGGTACCACAGCCCATCATGGCCAGATCCATCATCAGACCAAAGGAGCGCCAATCTACCACATTGGTGCTGGTGCAGTTGTAGGCCCCAGAGAAGTTTTTGGGCTGCTTACTCCAGTCGGTCCCACCTACCCAGAGCCAACGCCCCGACGGGAGCGCCTTTAGCTCACGCTGCATCCGTTGCACCAATGACTTTTCGTCAGCGGTGAGCTTGCCTAATTCGACTAAGCCGCCTAAGGTGCGATCGCAAACGTCATACCATGACTCGCGCTGTCCGTTATCCAAACGACGGCTGTAGGTACGGTAAAACACTGGATAGGCCGCGGGTGCAGTCTCAGGGAAAGGCGTTTTCGTTCGTAGTCGTTCTAACTCTTGAACCATTCGTCCGAGCTTCCTTGCGAATTTTAGGGGTGTAGATAGGATGTGCCGTTAACGATGGGACATGGACACGCTGGTGAAGCCAAACACAGCACATATAGCGCTTATGACGGTCCTAACAATTGTTAACACTCTAGATATGCTAGATCACATGGAAATAAAGACTAGCATTCCTAATTGAAAAAATCTAGTGTCTTGTCTTTAGTACAAACGCTAGATGTAGTGATTTGTCAGCGATTTATCAATTGAGAGAACTAATTGCTTAAAAAACAGTCAATTTCAATAACCGAACTAACTGACCAGCTGTCACGGCGACACGGACCGATTTAGGGGAGGCATCCCGTTGTCAGCCATCCATTGCCAAACCCAGGGTTATCTACAGTTACCAAACCTACCCAGCCGAGGCTTAAGCACTTGAATTTGCCAGTGGAGTCCGAATTTTAAATTTTAAGTCTGAATCTTAAACGTATATGGCAGTGGTCTGAGCTAAGGGGCAATCTGCAAAGTGGTCAAATAGCCCAAAGTAATCGCTAAATTTACCGATAAGCTTCAAATCAAGCTTTTAATTATGGTTTGGTGAACACGCAAATCCACGATCTCCATACATAATGCTATGTATGACATGCTCTTGGCGCATGGTATCGGTTCCCTATCTTAAGATTGATTAATTCCCCTAGGGGCTTTGCCGAAGTTAGTTCTACTTCCCTGTTATCAATGCTGTGAATCTACCGATTGCCCATGAGCCATTCAGTCGTGTTGTCCTCTCCTGCTACAGAGACAGTGCAGCGGTCATGTGACTTTACGATCGCTATTTGTACCTACGATGGTGCTGGGCGTATTCCGGCTGTGCTCGAACGTCTACGGCAGCAGCTCGGTGCCCAAGGTGTGCGGTGGGAAGTTTTTGTAATCGACAACAACAGCAGCGACTCTACAGAGGCTGTTGTCCGTCAATATCAGCAAAATTGGCCATCGGATATTCCGCTGCGATATTTCTTTGAAGCGCGTCAGGGCGCTGCCTATGCTCGGCAGCTGGCTATGGAGAAGGCCAAAAGTGAGCTGGTGGGGTTCTTGGATGACGATAACCTACCCGCTGACGACTGGGTGGCGGCGGCCTATGCCTTTGGTCAGGAGCATCCCCACGTTGGGGCCTATGGGAGTCAAATTCAGGGCGAGTTTGAAGGGGCACTACCCGATGATTTTCATCGGATTCAGTCATTTTTTGCCCTGACCCAGCGAGGGGATACCGCCCATGTTTATCAGCCCCGATTGCGGGTGTTGCCTCCGTCGGCAGGCTTGGTTGTGCGTCGCAGAGCTTGGCTCAACCATGTGCCTGCGCAGCTCATTCTGACCGGTCGCCACGATGAGCAAATGCTTACGGGTGAAGACCTAGAAGCCATTACCCACATTCGTCGGGGTAACTGGGAAATTTGGCACAATCCGGCTATGAAGGTTTGGCATCAAATTCCTGCCCGCCGTTTGCAGCGCAGCTACCTGCTGGCCTTTTTTAGGGGCATTGGTCTAAGTCGTCATGTGACTCGCATGCTCAGCATGCCATTCTGGCAGCGACCTTTTATGTTTTGGGTTTACGTTGCGAACGATTTGGGTAAGGCCCTCCACCATGTATTGACCTATCGGACGCTACTTAAAACTCACACAGTTTCTGCCTGTGAGCTACAGCTATATCTCAGTAGTTTGATCAGCCCTTTTTATATTTGGGGCATTCTGATTAAACGCCGCCTGCGCTAGTTGTGCTGGGCGTTATCGTTTTAACAGGCTTACACCGATGTCCACGCATTCACCGGTAATGCTTTCTGTGGTTGTGCCTACCTATAATGGGGCCAATCGTATTCCTGATGTGTTGGACCGTTTGGCTCAGCAGGATGTTGATGACAATGTTGTGTGGAATATATGGGTAGTTGATAACAACAGCAGCGACGATACGGCTGAGGTTGTGCAGCGATACCAGAAAAACTGGCCTACCGATAGACCGCTAAATTATGTTTTTGAACCCCAGCAGGGGCTAGCCTATGGGCGCCAGTGTGGCATAGATAATTCCGATGGCGATTTGGTTGCTTTTTTAGATGATGACAACTGGCCGCCGGGGGACTGGGTTAATCAGATAGTTGCCTTTAGTCAGCAGTATCCTCGGGCCGGGGCTTTTGGTGGCCGTATTGTTGGTGTTTTTGATACCGAATTACCGACGGATGTAAAACCATTGCTCGGATTTCTCGCTATTCGAGATCGGGGTAACCACCCCCATCGCTACCCGATTGAACAACTGCAGTTTCCACCAGGGGCGGGTCTGGTGGTGCGCAGGGTGGCCTGGGAAACCTGCATTCCACCCGTGTTGGTGCGTAATACTCGCGGAGCAGACGATTCAGAAATCTCTTGGCGGATGGCCAAGGCCGATTGGGAAATTTGGTACAACCCTTACACCACGATTGAGCATTTTATTCCCAAAAACCGGTTAGAACGGTCTTATCTAAGGGCCCTAACCCATGCCTATGGTATGTGTACCTGTGATCTGTTAATGATTGAGCCGGTTCCTTGGAAGCGGCCAATCTTGTTATTC
>CALBPH010000456.1 GCA_937899365.1 uncultured Leptolyngbya sp. | reverse complement strand
ATAAACACAAGTACGCTGTAGGAGCCCACGGCCAGATTGACAGCCACCGCCTCCAGCCCGCCGTAAAGGCGCGTAGCCGTAAACCCGATCAAAATCAAAATGCGGATCAGTGGAATAAAGGCAGAACTCAGGGCAATGGCGCGACGATTGCTCTGGCGATAGGCTTCACTGTCCTGGCCCACCCGTTGAATCTCATAGGCCTCAGAGGTGTAACTCTTGATGGTGGCAATGCCCGTGAGGTTATTGGCCAACCGTCCGTTGAGCAACCCCACCCGTTCGCGCACTTCGGCATAGCGGGGGGCCAGATATTTTTGAAATGCGATCGCACCCCAGCCAATAAACGGCATGGGCAGCATCGCCATCCACGCCACCTTTGGTGCCATGACGAAAAAGGCCCCACCAATAATCAGCACAGTGGTGACCACCTGGAGCACCTCATTCGCCCCACGATCTAAAAATCGCTCCAGCTGATTGATATCGTCATTGAGAATAGACATTAATCCACCCGAACTGCGCTCCTCAAAAAACGCCAGCTCTAGCGACTGCAGATGGGTGTAAGTATCCAACCGCAGATCGTGCTGAATTGACTGGGCCAAGTTGCGCCACATCCAGTTATAGGCATACTCAAATGCCGACTCCAGAGCCCACACAATCACCGTCAGCACCGACAGCCACACAAACTGCCCGCGAATGCTAGACACCCCCCAGTTGGCAATTAGCGAATCCTGCTGCTTAACCACCACATCCACCGCCAGACCAATCAGTACCGGCGGAGCCAAATCAAATAGCTTATTAAAAATCGAGGCCAGGCTCGCCAACCAAATTCGGCGTCGATAGCGGCGGCCATAGGTCAATAAGCGTTGCAGTGGGTAGGTCATAGCGGCTGATGTCTGAGGGTGGAGCCCCTGTGGTGATGTAGTAAGGGGAAACATTAACACGATTTCCCCATAGTTCTTCTATTTTGAACCATCACTTCTGTCAGCCGCTCATCCGACATGTCCAAATAGCGTCCTTAAATTGTTACATCAGCTACAAAAGACCGGATATAAACCTTAAAGTTTTCAAAAAGATCCCAGTAAATCTACGGTGTAATTCGCAATTTTAGGTAACCTACTGATATGGGTGTTACATATTTGCTACCAGTGGTTTTGCATACAGGCCGTGTAAAACGGTTAAGCCACGAAGAGAGTTCCAGGTCTACCACCTGGCCCACCAGTTCTTTCCAACGTCAAATCTAGGCTATCTCAAGGTTGTCGCCTGAGGGATGTCTGTGTCGAAAATTCTGGCCAGCTAGCGATACAGCACGTTGAGGGCATGGCAAGTCTAAATAACGCTCAGTTTTGACTGGGGCGAGGGTTAGTCGATCCATAAATTTCCAATGCAAGCAGCCAATGGAAACTCCGTTTGAAATTCGCTACAACAACATAAAACTACAGGTAGAGCGTCTGTATAAAAGTGCAGACGGTCCCGGTACAGATCGTTTTCCCGGTCTAGAAGATGTGTCGTTTTCCCTCAAAGGTGGGGAATGTGTTCATCTGCGAAGTTCTGTGCCATTGGCCAATCAATTACTGTTGGCGGCCCTCATGGGTCGGACCCGCATTGATGCTGGGGCGATCTGGGTGGAGCATCAGGGGCAATGGCTAAATCTACCCCAGCTATCCCACCGACAGGCAGGTCAAATTCAAGCCCGCACCATTGGGTATTTGGGGCAAAGCGAAGCCCTGCGTTCCAAGGCAACTGCCATGGACTGTGTCCTCCATCAGCTGATTGCTCTGGAATTTTCTCGGGAACAAGCAGAGGCACACGCCCGCCATGTTTTAGATTGGGTCGGGCTACCAAGACGTCTGTGGCATCGGGCTCCTGCCAAGTTGCCCCTGGCTGAGCTGCACCAGGTTAATCTAGCCCGCACGTTTGCGATCGATTACAGCGTCATTGTGATTGACCTACCCATTGAGCACATCGATCCGGCCAACCAAAGGCGGCTGCTAGAGCTCATTGCCTATCGCAAAGCTCAAGGCACCTGTTTTATCGGGCATTTTGAGCACAAGGACCTATGGCGGCAAATTTGCGATCGCAGCCTTGCTATCCACAGCCACACCCCCATCCCTACTGCCGTAGCTGCAAATAATATAGCTGTCCACTCGTATTGATCAGCCCCGCCTGCTGTCCGGCCGCGCTCCCCGTCCCAACAAAAATATCTACCCGACCGGGACCGCGAATGGCACCACCCGTATCCTGATCCAGCACAAAGCGATTAACGGGCCGACTCTGCCAGCTCTGGGCCGTCGCAGGCATCGGCAGATCCAAACTAATCAACGCCAACGCCCCCGGTGGCATCAGCGTTTTATCCGTCGCAATAGAGCGCCCTGCCGTCACCGGCACATTTAGATTGCCCATGGGGGGAGCCCCCCCGGTTGCCTTAAAAAATACAAACCGATTATTCCGAGGCAAATAACGATCGAGGGCCTCTGGGTGCTGCTCAAAATAATCCAACAGCACCGGTAGCGTCAGCTCGGCTTCAGCCACGATACCGTCATCAATCAGCTCCCGACCCATGCTGGTGTAAGGGTAGTCTGTCCGTCCGGCATAGCCCACCGACATGACCGACCCATCGGTTAGCTGCAAACGGGCCGATCCCTGAACCTGCACCAAAAAAGCCTCCAGACGGTCCCGCAACCACACTAGCTCTAACCCAGCCAGGGCTCCCTGCTCCCCCTGTAATCCATCCGCCCCCTCCAATGCCAGGCGGGTAGGATGGGGCACTGACCAAGCATCAAGATCCTCAGGTTTGCGGTAGAGCGGATAGCGATAGTCCGCCGTGGGCACCGCACTGGCACTATACGTGGGCTCAAAATAACCGGTAAAATCCACCCGGCCAGCCCCATCACTCCCCACCGAGCGATAAAACTCAAACTCCTCACTAACAGCCTCCTGCAGCTGCTGGGCCGAATGACTGGTGGCCACTAGCTGACGAAACCGCACCAAACTACGCTGCACTCGCCCATGGGTAACGCCCACCAGGGGATAGGCGTCATAGGCCGTCACCGCAGCCTCTGTGGCCAAATAGTCCAAGCTGTAATCGATGGCCTGGAGTAACGCGTTTCGATCTTGACCAAACTGCGCGTCATACCCCAGACACACATCATCCACAAACTCGACATGGCAGTTCACCCGAGCTAACGGAAACGCCACCACCGACAGCGGGCAGCATACCAATGCGCCCAGGGCAGCGGCCAACCCCCATCGTCTATACACCATCAACCTGCTAAAACCGTTCCACACTAGAGCTAAACTGTGGCTCCACTCGGATCGCGATCAATCGTGAGGGGCGAATCACCATGTATTCCCCAGGGTTAATCTCCGGGAGTGGCACCTTAATAAAGTCCTCCGAAGACGCCTTTGGCATCAGATCATTGCTGTACCACTTTTGAAAATCCTGAATCGATGAAAACCTTACTTCCTCATGATGGCCGCCATCAAAAAGCATGTGGACAATAAATTCGCTTGGTTTCCTGGGCATATCTGCACGTCGATTTAATTCATCGCCCTATTATGGACCTCCAGCTGTCAAAAGTTGCACCCAAAACGATACGAATGCTTACAAAATCCTCACCCATTTCCTGGTGCCCCACAAATGGCGGTAGAGTTTACCTGTATTTTTGGCGTCGCTGATCCCCGGTATGAATTTATCGGGTAAACATCGGCCCATCGCATATCTCACAGATCGGTTCAGACCGGTTCATGTCCTAAATCAGCAACGGCATATTTTTTAGTCTCGGTCCGGTCCATCAATCTAGACGTACTCTTTGAACCCCCAATGTTGCGTAAAGTTTCCCTAGGTATTGGCGCTCTCTTGCTCGTCGGATTGCTGGCGGTGGGCGGATGTCAACTCAACCAGTCAAAAGCATCCCAACCAAGTGACACTGCAAAATGGGAGCAGATTGAAGAGCAGACACCTGCGGTTGCCGTTGATAAAAAAGCCGTCATTGATGGCGGTCAGTTCAACAAGTTTTTCCCTGGCAACACCGACGGATATGAGCGGGTCTACACCCAAGAAAAGGACGGCTTTGCAGAAGCCAAACTAAAGCAGGATGGCAATACCCTCGCCATGTTGTCAGTGTCGGATACGGCCTCTAACCCCAGCGCTACTGATAAGTATCAAGCCAGTGAGCGCGCCCTGGGCGGCTATCCCCTGGTCGAAGTTGGCAGTACGGCCACCAGTTTGCTAGTGGCCGAGCGTCTACAGGTAAAAGTGCTCTCTCGGGATACTGACTTTACGCCAGCCGATCGTGAAGTCTGGCTAGAAAAGTTTGATTTGGCCGGTCTCGCTAAACTAGCCAACTAAACCTACTAAACCATCGTTAGACCCAACACGCTCCCCAACACCAGCATTCTGGGTCTGGCTATATCGTCTGCGACATCAACAAAGACATCCCAAGGACATCCCCATGAGCAAGCCGATTTATGAGCTGGTTAACAACCTACCTCAGAAAAATCTCACCGTTTTTGTACTCCGCTCCCTAGACAAAGTACTTCCTGGCGAATGGGAAAATATAGTTGGTTTTGAAAACACCATTCGCCAGGTCACGGGGGAGAGTGATGCCGCTCTGATTGAGCAAATCGGGGCTCGGGCCATCCAGCTCTACAACGATAAGTCCGAAGGGTATCAGCGGGCCATGTGGCTCTATCAAACCATTGACTCTACGGGGCGGGCCTTGGGTCAGGCAGCCCTGGCCAGTTAAGTCACTG
>CALBPH010000455.1 GCA_937899365.1 uncultured Leptolyngbya sp. | reverse complement strand
TCGGCCCAGACCATTTGGGTGTAGTGGCCACAGCGCTGACCGGCGGCACAGCGATTGGCGTCATAGTTAAAATGTTGTGCCTCACTAATCCACCCTTGGCTGGCTTGGGCGGGTGTTCGTTGGGCAGTCCCGGCTCCAAAGACCCTGTACCGTGCCAGGTTCTCTCCGATATGGCCATTGTCTCGCTGGCTGGCGGGGCTGTGGCTAAATAGATTCTCTGTAATCAGGTAGTCTGCCCAGTCCTGGGCACTGTTAGCCAGGTCGGTCGACCAGCTGAGGCTATCTACACCCACCTGCTGGCGCAGATCATTGTGGGCGGCCAGCATCTGGTCGATACCGGCCTGGGTGGAGAGATCGTAGACAACCTTGTCGCTCGTTTGCTCGTCTGCCTGGGCTTGCTCCCAGGTGCGCACCCGCTCTGCACTTACTTGGGTTTCGACGTCACCGTCTAGATATTCAACGGTGTAGCTCCAGCTAGGTGCCCCTTGGATAATGCGTCCTGTGGCACGCAGCACCATAGCTTCGCGCCACTGCCCCTCGCTGAGAACATACACGGTACCGGTGACGGGTCTAGATTGGGCATAGACTGGGTGCTCCGTTACCAGACCTACGGTACTTCCTAGCAACAGCAGTCCTAACGTCCATCCAAGGGAGTGAGCGAATTTCATCATTATCCAAACCAATGCTGACTAACAAGCAATCTATCCGTTTAAACGGAATGAGTCTGCCCTAGTCCTGAAACTTTGGGTAAAGGTTCACATCAGTGGTGTGAATGTGTGGGTAGCGCTCCTAGAGAGAGGGCAGAGAATTTTTAGAGAATCAGGCCTAGTGCGATCGCAACCACCGCCCCAATCAGGGTATTAATAATATTCACCACATCGTGGGTGAGACCTGGCAATTTATCTTCTATGGTGGCCCCAATCAGGCTTTCCATGGTGGTGGCAACAAAGGCAGCAATGGCGCAAATAACAATGCCAACAGCCGGGATAAACCCTATCCCCCAGGCGGCAATCGCCAGGATGAGGGACCCGACCACCCCCGCCAACGTTCCCTCGAGACTCACCGCCCCTTCGGTTCCCCGAGGGACGGGATGTAGCGTGGTGATTAGAAACGTCCGTTGACCGTAGGCTTTGCCAATTTCTGTTGCCGAGGTGTCTGAGAGTTTGGTGCTGAGGCTAGCCACAAACCCTAAGATCAGCAGCTGTGCCAGCTTGTCATGGGAGAGCCCAAGCACGGGGGCAGACGTCAGGCCCGTTATCCACACTAGTAGCGCGCAGATTGCGGCTGTCAGGGCCGAACCCCACACATTACCTGGTCCGCGTACGCCGCCGCGCTCCTCGGCAATACCAGCGGCTTCTTTTTCCGCAAAGCCTACCTTGGTTACCGCCGAGCCCGCTGCAAAATACACCATGGTGACGGCGTAAGCCTGCCAGCC
>CALBPH010000454.1 GCA_937899365.1 uncultured Leptolyngbya sp. | reverse complement strand
AGGATAGCAAAATGCGGTAGGGCCGCCCGCGCATCACTCCTCACGTCAACGGTAAAGATTTCGACGATAGGTAAAGGTGCCAGTCTCTTTATTGAGGATAAGGCGTTCACGATTAAGGGGAAAATTGGAATTATCAAAGCCAAATTCAAAGTAGCTATCGGTGTCAGCAATCAGGGTGATTTTTACGCTGCGGTACATACCATTCAAGATGTCCTCGGCTATGGAGTAAGCTTCAGCCGAGCTGGTAATACGGCCAATACCTTGCCCATAAGCCCATTGCCGCTTGAGCAGGGCAGCCCAGCGTTCCATGGCAGGACTGGTACAGCGTTCTGCAAGCTCAATGGCTTCTGCCAGTAATTCTTCTGTGTTCGAGTTCTTAGAAACGCGAAAAGAATGACAAATATAGTGAGCCAGCGTAGTCAATATATAGTCTGCTTTTGGGCATTGCTCATCATCAGCAAGCGGAATCAGAACAGACAGATATCTCTGCTCATGAAGAACAAGGTCTTCATCACAGCCTTCAAGACAGAGGGTTTTGTCATAGGCCCACCGGCTTAGTAGAGCTGGGCTAGGATTCCAAGTGTTGAGAACAAGACAATCTGTGCCGCTAATTTTGTTTGCTTGCTCCCAGTTTTCGGGTGTTTGCAGGCTTCCATAGATTCTAATAATAAAATCTGGACCACTTTGCTGGGGCTGCCAGCCTTGCCCTAAGGCATAGTCAATTGCTTTTTTAACCAGCCAGGGAGTGACGATCGTTGCCTGCCGCAGTTTAGCAATCAGTAACTGGCCAGACTCGTTGGTCAATTCAATGATGAGGTATAAGTCATGATGCTTGCCCAGGCGAACTAGCCAACGATATTCAATGGCATCGATGGTAATTGCTCTGGTTCCTTTGCGAGCAATGGTCATAGGCGAACGGTCAGCGGTCATAGGTGGGCACAGCCTACCATTGTTATACCAATTATTCCTCGGCAGGATCCCAGCAACATCTTTAACCCCCAAAGCCTATCACTCAAGCCATCCTCTAAAATAACGCCGTTGCTGATTTAGAGGATGAACCGATCGGTGAGATATGCCATAGGACAGTATCTCGCAGAGAAAATCATACCGATGATCAGCAACACCAACATAACAAGCTTGATTTTTAACGAGCCCCTACCTAACGCCGCAGAATTTCCGACAACAAAATATCACGCCCCTGAAACGACTCAATCGCCACACGAACATAGGCGGAGAGCAGCCTAAAATTATTCGCAATTTCAAACTTAACCATCTTCTTGCTAAATAAAATAACCGCAAACAGCTCATTGGATGGCAGCATACCGCCAAAGCCAACCACTGACTTTAATCGATAGGGAGCCACAAACTCTTTCTGAGCAGGAATGTAAGGACTATTTAAAGCATTTTGAATATAAAAAACGTTAAAGGTCCGATGGGGATTTTCCGTAATTAATGCCGGGTTAGTCGCAACAACCGTACTAATCTTTAACCCAAACTGTTGAATCAACTGTGAGATCATCGGCGCTTTTTGGACAAAGTCTTGATCGATCAGCGGGATAGCCTGATGCCTCCTAGACTCCTGTCTAACATTCCAATGGGGCTCATCTCCGATGGTTGCCACCAGCATCAGACAGGTTGTTGCGGGTGAAATATACTGCCCTGGAACAACGGCTTGTGCTTCCCTCTGGAGCCGTCTGTTCAAATCTCGAAACGGATGGGTCTTAAAGAAACGAACAAGGGCTAGCTCCTGTTGATCGGTATGGGGATCACGAAAGTTGTTATAAAGATAACGGACAATTCGATTAGCCGTGTCTTCCATGGTCTGGGACCGATACTCAAAATTTCTGAGCGCCACCGAGCACTGGTAAAGATCAGCCTTTGTAAAAGTTTCAAGACTGTACATTAAAAACTTTAAATAAAGCTTTGAAAGATATTTTTAATAGGCTACCCCTGGATTCACTCTTCCAAGGGGCAATTGCTGACCCGGACTATTTGTTGACGAAACAGCGATGAATCATTGTGTGGGGCAGCAACGGCGTCTTGAGAGATTACAGGGTCCAGGTTAAAAAACCGGCAATCTGACTGGCCAATGTGGTGGGGTCAAAGGGTTTAGTAATTACCCCCGAGGCTCCTGCCTCGTAAAGACGACGGCGATCGGCGGCCTGGGCTTTGGCGGTGAGAAAAATAATGGGCACATGGGCCGTTACCGTATTTTTCTGTAGGGCCGAGAGGGTGGCTAATCCATCCATACCCGGCATGGCAACATCCAACAAGATGGCGTCGGGGGGGGTGGCGACGGCTACCTCTAGTCCCGTCTCTCCGGAATTTGCCGTTGTTATAATCCAGTCAGTATTTAAGGTCAGACCGATTTTAACAACAGTCTGAATATCGGTTTCATCATCAATTAACAAAATCTTTCGGCGGTTGCTCATGGGTCTCATGGCTAGAAGTCTTCGGCAACGTAAAACAGAAAGTACTGCCCTGGCCATGGATGCTGGTCACCCTGATACGTCCATCGTGATGTTGCACAATTTCACGACAGATCGCTAGCCCCAGACCTGTACCTCCATGTTTGCGCGTATCCGAAGCATCGACCTGTTGAAATCGTTCAAAAATAGTTTCCAGCTTATTTTCGGGGATTCCTCGCCCGTGGTCAATCACCTTAAATAGAACTTGATGGGGCTGATCGATGGCTTTGAGCAATACGGTTTCCCCCCGAGGTGAAAATTTGATTGCGTTACTCAACAGGTTGGTTAAGGTTTGCTCCACATGGTCCGGGTCTGCATAAATGTGGGTATCTACTGGTACCACCCGTAGCGTTACCCCCTGGGTTTGGGCCATGGACATCATGGCTTGGGCCGCCTGTTGTAACACCTGGGCCACCTGGCAGCGCACCTTGATCATTTTGATGGTGCCTGATTCGATCCGTTCTAAATCGAGCACATCGTTAACGAGTCGGGTCAGCCGCTCGGTATTGCTAAGGGCAATTTCCAATAGCTCTTGCCCCTGGGGTTCTAGCTGCCCCAACTGGCCCGTTGTCATCAGCTTTAGGGCCCCATGGATTGAGGTCAGCGGCGTGCGTAGCTCATGGCTGACCACGGAAACAAAT
>CALBPH010000453.1 GCA_937899365.1 uncultured Leptolyngbya sp. | reverse complement strand
CCCACCAGGGGTACCAGTTTCATAAAGGTGATAGATGTCTCGGGAGCAATGGTAATCTCTTCCTCTAGCTCTGTGACCTGTTCGTCATCTACTAAAATGATGAAGCCGTTGCTTTGAAAGGCGATAATGGCCTTTTCAAACTGTGTTTCCCACTTAATCTTGCGAGGTTTGCGGAGTTTGTAGCCGTTGAGGGTTTGTTCTGTCTCGGTCGGCTGGATTAACCCTCTAAAAAACTCTGTCTGCTGGGTGTTAAAGTCTTTGACTTCTTGATACACCCGACTGCGGATAAGTTCGCGCACCGTAATTTGTTCGGTTAAAAAATCTAATACCAGAATGGGGCCATCATCCCCCAGGGTATTGGTATCGTGAATATTTAAGCGATTTGCCATGGTTTGAGGAGGTATGCGCTACCAGGATAGACCTTACATAAGGTTACCCGGTTCCTCAGGATGCGCTGCCTACAGCTATAGCTACCTAGAAGAGCTGAGGCGTTTAGGCCACTAATTCTTTAAACCAATTGTCCTGCCAAATGTCTTCAAAACTCTCGTCTGCCTGGGCTTCTTCTTTGTAGCGCGGGTCAATTTGTACGGCCTTTTGCAAATTCTCTAGGGACTTGTCTGTTTCTCGCTGGAGAGCATAACAAACCGCGCGGTTATAGTAGGTTTTGGCATAGGCAGGGTTCAACTCCAGCGCCTTGTCAAAACTCTTTAATGCATCCCGGTCTCGACCCAGTTTTACCAGCACCAGCCCACGATTGTCCCAGGCCTTGACCAAATCTGGCTTAAATCGAGTGGCCTTTTCAAAGGATGATACGGCTTCTTCAAAGCGTTCTAGCTCCATTAGCGCTAGCCCGCGGTTGAGCCACGCCACGCCATCGTTTTCTTGAATGACCACGGCCTTATCAAAGGACTCAAAGGCTTCTTGGGCCTGTTGCAAAATACCGTAGGCCACACCGCGATTGACCCAGGCCTCATGGTAGGTAGGGTCCAGGGCAATGGCTTTATCAAAGGAAATGATGGCCTTTTCTCGCTGTTTTAGACGGCTGAGCACCATGCCCTTGTTGAGCCAGGCCTTGGGGTCGCCATCGTCCAGGTCAATCACCCGCTCAAAGGTGGCAAGGGCATCTTCATAGCGGCGCAGTTCCCGTAGAACCAAGCCACGCTGGTACCAGGCTTCAATGCGCTGGGGCTGCAGATCAATCACCTTTTGCAACGCTGCCAATGCCTCATCTCGGCGCTTGAGCTGGCTAAGGGGCCTGCTGCGGGCTAGCCAGATGTCGGCATTGCTGGGTTGAATGGCTAAGGCCCGATCATAGGTGGTAATGGCCTCTTCTAGCTTGTTGTCGCTGACCTGGGCTTCGGCTTCCGCCACCAGCTCGTTGATGGTTTCAAACAGCTCAGGACGGTTAGATTGCAATCGCGATAGACGCTCGGTCAGGCTTTGCAGCTGGGTCTGGGCTGTCTCCACAAAGGAGTCGGCCACATAGTCGGGGGTGACTTCGCCTAGCTGGCGCATGATCTGGTCTTTTTGCACCTTGGCTTCGGTTTGCAGTGCGTCTAGCTGTTGGGCAAAGCTTTGTTTGAGCTGCTCCAGGTCGGTGGCGGTGGCGGACTGCTCCCCTTCAAATTTGGCTTTGAGGTCATCTAGGGCAGCGGCAAACCGCTCGGCAATCACCATAAGACGCTGCTGGGCTTCTTGCTGCCGACCTCGAGCAGCGTTGGCAAGTTCGTTAATTTGCTCACCTAAATTGGCGTCAAATTTATCTAGCTTGTCTATGACCACATCGCGACGGCCAAAGACCACATCCCGGACTTCTCCTAGCTGTTGGGTAAAGTCACCCTCTAGCTGACGCAAACTTTGGAACGACTGCTGCTGCTGTTGGGTGATGTCTGACTGGAGCTCGGTTAGCTGACGGTTAAAGGCACTGGCGGCGGCTTCAACGGTTTGTAATGTGCGGGCCTGCTGGTCACCGGTCTCACTTTGCAGCTGGCTGAGCTGATTTGAGAAACTGTTGGCAGTCTGTTGCAGGGCTTGAAATGACTGATCGCGCTCGGTGCTGAGATCGCCCTGTAGCCGATCTAGCTGGGTTTTGAAGTCGCTGGCCACCTGGTCCATATCCCCCAATAGCACGCCCTTGCGTCCCTCTACATCTACCCTGAGGGTGGCAAACTGGGTCAAAAAGTCGTCGGTGGACTGACGCAGCTGCTGCATCAGGTCGGCTTTACGGCCTTCGGTGTCGTTACGCAGTTGCTGAAATTGCTGTTGCAGCTCATTCACCGAGCGTTCAATAGTTTGTAAGGCCAGTTCTTTATGCCCCAGGGCATTGACCTGCATATCATTCATCTGCTGGGCAAATTCTCCTCGCCCCTGCTGCATGTCGTCGACAATGCTGTCCCGCTGCTGCTCCAGCGGGAGTTTCATTGACTTGCGCAGGTCTTCGAGTTGGGGGCCAATATCTTTTTCAAGGGAGGCCAGGTTTTCTAGCCAGCGATCGCGCTGTTCGATGGTGTCGGCCTGGAGCGTACCAATTTCATCGGAGAAGATGGATTCTTTGCGTTCTAGCTCGTCTAAATAGATGCCCTGACGGTGGTCGGCGGTGGCCTTAAGACCGGAGAGATGATTGTCTAGGGTGGATTGGGCGCTGTCTAACCCTTGGAATACGGACTGTTGCTGACGGCGGGTATCTGCCTGGAGGGTTTGCAGCTGTTGGATAGCCGTTTGTTTGAGGTTATCTAGCTCTTGAAGAAAGTCGGTTTGGGTGCTGCCCACGGACTGACGGGCGCTGTCCAGCTCGGTTTGCCAATCTTTAACG
The DNA here is from genome assembly GCA_937899365.1 of uncultured Leptolyngbya sp. Lineage (GTDB taxonomy): Bacteria > Cyanobacteriota > Cyanobacteriia > Phormidesmidales > Phormidesmidaceae > Leptothoe. The sequence goes on along the minus strand of CALBPH010000453.1, from coordinate 9,923 downwards.
GTTTTGGCTTTGAGATCGGTGATGTCGGCTAATAGCTTGGTGAGGATACTTTGCTGGGTTGCTAGGTCCTGCTGAAAACTACTGGAGCGTTTCACTAGCTCATCGGCTCGGTCATCGGCTTCGGCCAAGATGTCGTCAATTTTGCGAGTTGCTGAACGGACCTTGCCTTCGAGGTTTTCTATTTCATTTAACTGCCCCAATACGTTCTCAGTCACTTTCTTAGTGACTTCATTTTCGACAGCGCCCCGCATCACCCACAGCATGGCCATGCCCATGCCCAGCAGCAAGATCAGGGTAGTGATAAGAACAATCAGTAAAATGACGCTCCAATCGCTGGTGTCATTTTCGGGATTTTGGCTAGCGATGGTTTCGCTGGAGACATCCGGCACGGCTTGGGCAAAGCTGGGCTGAACGGGGCTGCACATCACTATCAGCATGAGGACCAACTTAGGCCAGTTAGCGGATTTTGATGGTGCGCTCAAAGTCATAAGGACAGGGGATGGCAGGTGGGTGGTCGAAGCTGCTCATAGCATACCTGAGCTAGTGCGGCTTGATTTAGTCTTCCTTGGAGGGATTACCTGACTTGGGGGTGCGGTTGGCGTTTAGCCATTGTGGAGGCGTTCCATGGAACGTCTCTACATCGGTTGGTCCTCAAATTCATCTAATGGGTAGCCGTCGGGACTGATGGTGGTGCGATCGCAAATTGCCCCCGTTAGATCCACATTCTGGGCGCGAAATAAATTGACCCCACGCAGGTCGGCGTTGGTTAGATTAGCTCGGCCCAACTTGGCTCGGCTCAGGTTAACCTGGCTCAGATTAGCCCCCGTCAGATTGGCCCCCGTCAGATCGGCCCCATAGAGATTGGCCGACTGTAGGTTGGCCTTGAGCAGGGTAGCCCCCCGCAAATTTACATAGGATAGCAACGCCCCTTGGAGATCGGCTTCTGATAGATCGGCGGCCTGCAAAAAACCGTTGCCGAGGTTGGCCCCGGTTAAATTAGCCTGGGTCAGGCGCACACGGCTAAGCTTGGCGTAGGGCAAATAGGCCCGTTGCAGCTGGGCACGACTGAGGTCGCAGCTACGGATATCGCAATCAAATAAATCGGCTGACTCTAGCACAATGCCTTGAAAGTTACGTTTCCCAGCTTGATAGGCCGCCAAGAATTCATCAACTGTCATACACTTCTACGTCAAAATTATCAGATACCAACACAGGTGGAGACCGACTAAGCCATCAGCCCCATGGACTCACTCCCAGGTGGACTTGGCACCTAAGAACGTTATGTTACAAAATGTAAATTACGATACATGACGTAAAAAAAGGGCTTTCTTAAGCGTCACTTAAGGTTTTCAGGGCATTCTCGCCCTTGCCTGTGGCTTATGTTGGTGTCCAGATTGACGGCCAGATTAACGGCCAGATTAAGGACCAACGTGACCGCTCCCTATCCAGCTTCATCCACAGCTTCAACGCACAACCATGACTGAGGCATCGCCTTCTCTCGCTCAGCACTATCACCAGCGCACTAAGTATTTTCCCGATGCGCTGCCCCAGGGCACCTTAAACTGGGCCGAGCAGCCTGAGGTCTATAAAACCTATCCCCTGGGCAGCCGGTTTGATCTACAGGGAAATTTGGGGTCTGTGGAGCAGGCTAGCGACCATTGGTGGCAGCGGCTATCGCAGTTTTTATTCCATAGTTATGGACTAACGGCCAAGTTCACCAGCTCTACCGGGGATACGGTTTACCTACGCTCTGCACCGTCGGCGGGAGCCCTCTACCCGGCTGAGGTATATCTGATTTCGCGGGGCACCTCCCAGCTGCCCGCCGGTTTGTATAACTATCAGGTAAAAACCCACAGCCTGGTGAGGTTTTGGGACGATCATCCGTGGCAGCGGCTACAGGAAGCCTGTTTTTGGCCCCCGGCCCTGGAGCACACCCATTTGGCCGTGGTCACCAGTGTGATTTTTCAGCGTTCGGCCTGGCGCTATCAGGCCCGCGCCTATCGTCGGGTGTGCTTAGATACGGGCCATTTGCTGGGGAATATTGAGCTGGCGGCCTCCCTGTGTGACTATCGCCCCCATCTGATCGGTGGGTTTGTGGACGATGCGGTGAATGATTTGCTGTATCTGAATGGGGAAAAGGAAGGTGCGATCGCAATTTTGGCCCTGGCCGATCTGCTCCAAGTCGAGCAAAATTTGCCCCGTGGCTGCACAGCACTGCCCAGCGACCTACACCCATCTGATGGAGTGAATCCTGAGGATGACGGACTGCTAGGGGCCATCCACCAGGCCAGTAAGATCACCTCCCAGGCCGACAAAAGCTTAGAGCAGGCCCAGACAGCCAAGCCGCGTCAGCTGCCAAGCTCCCAATATGGGTTTCCATTTGGCAATAATGCCAGCACCGCCGTTACCCCCATTTCCTGGGGGGATGGCCTAGAACATTTGACCAAAGCGATGCTGCACCGCCGCTCCACCCGTCGCTATCGAGGAGCCGCCATTTCTTTAGATCCGCTGCGTCAGCTGCTGGACTTTTCCTATCATCCTGAACTCTATGGTGCCCAAGGTTTTGACTCGCAGCCTGACTATTTTGACCTAAGTCCGGTTCAAGCATTAGCGGCGGGAGTTACACCATCTTTGCCTAGGGCAGCACTTAGGGCGTGATGCTAGCGTGGCGATTATCCATACGGCTAATTTGAAGCTGGCAATCGAGCGACATTGCGATCGCGCTTATCGGTATTTGCACATGGATGCAGGGCATCTGGGCCAGCGGATTAATTTGGCAGCAATGCGTTTGGGATTGGGGGTTAGCGGCATTGCAGGATTTTTTGATGACCAGGTGAATGATGTTTTGGGCATTCCCGAAGACGAGGCGGTGCTTTACATAACGACGGTTGGAGTGCCTTAAATTCCGCCCATATCCCTCACGCTGCGGGCAACGGCTGACATATCTTCATCGCCAAAGCCCTGGGCAATCAGACCGCTTTCGATCTGCTCTACATAGGCGGCCATCGGCAGGGGCAGCCCCAGTTCCCGAGCAGCTTCCAGGGCAATGAGCAAATCCTTGCGGTGGAGTTTCATGCGGAACCCCAGGGGATAGGTATTATTGAGCATGTTTTCAGAGCGGTTGGTAAAGGCCCAGGAACCGGCAGCGCCACTGCCAACCGCTTGTACCACTTTTTCCATATCCAGTCCGGCCTTAAGCCCTAGGGCAAGGCCTTCGGCAACGGCCCAGTAGGTACCAGCCACAACGATTTGATTAATGGCTTTGGTGGTTTGGCCAGCGCCAATGGGGCCAACATGGGTAATGGTTTTGCCCATGGCTTGTAATACCGGCATCGCTTTAGCCACCTCGTCGGCTTCGCCCCCCACCATGATTGAAAGGGTGGCATTTTTTGCACCCTCTGAACCGCCGGAGACGGGGGCATCAAGCATGGCAATTTCCTGGGTGTCGAGCTGGGCCGCAATGGCACGGGTGGCGGTGGGGCTAATGGTAGACATGTCTATGACCAGGGTGCCTGGCTGGGCGCCGGTCATGACGCCCTCCGGTCCTAGGGCAACGGCTTCCACATCGGGGGTATCACTGACACAGATGACGACAACGTCGGCCGCTGCTGCCGCTATTGCCGGGGTATCAGCGGATTGAGCACCCGCATCGACGAGGGGACGTTCGCGATCGCGACTGCGGTTGTGGACAGTAAGGTGATGACCCGCAGCTAATAAATTCATCGCCATGGGCATGCCCATGGTACCAAGACCAATAAATGCGACCTTCATCTAAACAATCTCCCAAGCTGGTAATGTATGGCGCTTGCTTCCAGCTTAGGGGCCATTAGTTAGATTTTCGGTTAGATCGCCAATCGCTACCCGAGTGATCCCCACATCCCAGCCAAAACAAAAGCTCCCCAACGCAATTGTCAGGAAGCCAACTAGATAAAATATCAAGCTTGTGGGTTAGGTACCCTTAAAGTTAGCTGCCAGCGCAGGGGTCAGCCGCACAGGGGTCAGCTGCACAGGGGTCAGCCGCGCAGGGGTCAGCTGCACAAGGATCAGCTGCACAGGGGACAGACGCACAAGGATCAGGGGCAACTACTCCAGCGGGAGCTGCACAGGGGTCAGCCGCACAAGGGTTGGCACCGCCGCCGCCGCAACCAGTCAAAACACCGACACTCAGGACGGAAGCTGCTGCTACAGCCGCTAAATAATTAACTTTCATTGGAGGGTTCCTCTTAAAGCATTGACACAGATAATAATGCAGCCGAAACCAAATCGACAAATTAATCCGTCAATGATCATTCACGATAAACCTTAATTTTAGCTGAGAAACAGATACTAATTGGCTGAAAGTCTAAACCTTTTAGCGTGGGGTTGCCATCTATTAAAACCACGTGTAAAGGCGTTGCCTGCAATGCCTTTACAAACGTTCTAGCCCTGTGGATCTGATATCAAGCGAAACCCAAATAGAATGTGGCGATAGGTCGTGGGGCGACCGTGGCGATAGGCCGTACGGCAAAACCCTGGTAGGTCATCCCAGGCACAGCCTTTCATAATCGCCCGTTCCTGACCATCTTGGATATAGACCGTTGAGGTAAACTCAAACACGTTGCCGGCCATATCCTCCACACCATAAGGGCTCTTGCTAAGGGGGTAAGCACCGATCCGGCTAGTGCCTTCTGGTCCATTTTTTTGCCAGTTGGTGGCTGTGCTTTTCCAATCGTTACCCCAGGCAAAGTAGCGTCCATCTGTTCCCCTGGCCGCTTTTTCCCACTCATCCGCCGTGGGCAGGCGATAGTCAATGCCATCTTCCTGGCTTTTCCAAGCGGCATAGGCCAGGGCATCTTTTTGAGACACCAGCACAACCGGATGGGTGGCCTTACCGGCCGGAAACTGATAACCCTGCCAGAAGTAAGGACGTAGTGCCTGATAGGAGTGCACCAGCATGTTTTGCTCCTGGTAGTTTTCAGCCGTGATACCCGGTTGGTGATATCCGGTAGCCAGTACAAATTCTTGATATTCTTGGTTTGTAACCAAATTACGGTCAATACAAAACGCCGCCATGCGACGGTTGCCCTGGTCAGGCTCAAAGTCAAACCAGCGCTGCTGTCTCAGTCGAGTCTCTACATCGACTGTTTCTTCGGAGGAATTGGCTAGGGCCTCGGCCGAAATCCGATAGGCATAGTCCCGTTCATCTTGGTCACTGCCCGCAACGTAGCGCCCCCGCTCTATATAAACAGAGTTCTCAACACAGCGCGCATCTTGCCCCTCTTGGATAATGCCATCGCTCAACCCCACCTGCGAGTTGGCTTGACCACACGCGGTCATCAAGGAAACTACGAGCAGCGTCCAAACTAGACGGGGATATTGCTTCGAGCGTAGATTATACATACGGACCAAAAACGTTTCAGGGTACTGGGCCAGGGGTTAATTGAAAGATTCTCTAAAGCTTGCATTATTCGCCCTGATAAGCAAGCCAATATGAGGTTTAAGGAATAGAACAAAAGACGATTTACTTGGCGGCCATGCGGCCATGGACAACTGACCGCAGCCTTCTCAAGGCCGCATAGGTTATCAACCAGCTGCCCTCGATCTGGGGCGGAGGTTAAAAAAATATAGATACAATAGTTTAAAGGTAGGCCGCACCGCTGTTTCAAGAAGAAACGTTTCTTTCGTATAACATTGTTACAGGGGTGACATGTCCTAGGTATCGGCCTGTAACCGTATCTTTGTATGTTTAACAAACTAATATAAAGTCTTGGGCTTGCTATAGTACCTGCTGAATCCTTCAGCAGACTGTGCCGCACATCGCTCTTGTTAGTTAGAACGTCTAGCAAACGCTGATGTGTACACTCTGTGCACAAAGCTATGGCTGCTCTAGGTGTTCTTTTTTCTCATTTGCCCATGACTAATCATAATTGGCTGATTACCGACGATGGTCAGCAAACGACCTTTGGGAATGCCGACGTGCAGCCTTCTGAACAGGTCTACCGTCTGTACCGATTTTTAACAGATTTAGAAGATATTTTGGCAGATGAGAGCGACGACAGTCTTCGTGTCCAAAAAATCGCACCGCTTGTCCGTCAGCTTTTAACCAGCTCCTATTGGCTACAGATGGAATATGATCCCCCCTCTGCTAAAACTGGGTGGTCTGTAAAATTTTTATACCGAGAACATCAGTTTCCATTAACGGTGCAGATGGTGGCTTGGGCACCGGGTCAGGTCTCGACCATTCATAACCATGCAACCTGGGGCATTGTTGCCCTAATCGGTGGTGAAGAAAAGAATCACCTTTGGCGGCGCTCACCAACAACAGAGCAGCCCCATCGATTGGAGTCGGTCGGGGAACAAATTTTAGTGCCTGGCGATATTATCGGGTTTGCCACCGGAGCCATTCACCAGGTACAACCCCTGGGAGATGAACCGACAATTTCCTTTAACCTCTATGGTGTAACCGATCACAAAACGCGGTACCAGTATGATTTGGCCAATCATACGGCGGCATTATTTTAATGGTGGCGCTGGCCGAGTCTCGGGAGGATTTTATTTGCAAGGTGCTACCCCATGGCAGATCTTAGCAATCGGTTCATTCTTCTAAATCAGCAACGGCTAATTGTTCCTTTACCCATTGGCCATAGGCCGCTGTGCTAACGATGGGCACAGCTATTATCTCGGGCAACTCATAGCTGTGCTGTTGGGTCACGTGGGCAGCAATTTGATCAAATAGGGACAGGTCTGTTTTGATGGTCAGCTGGTATTCAGCATCCTGGTGAATTGTTCCCTGCCATCGGTAAACAGACTCGATCGGAGTTAGGGCAACACAGGCGGCTAGCTGAGCATCAATTAGACCGTTAGCAATTGTGCGAGCTTCGGTTTCAGAGGCGGTCGTCACCAGGATAAGACCGAGTTGGGAAGAGGTTGCCATAGCTCTTTAGGAGATGTTTGGGGCGGGGGAGATAGGCTTACCTGACTATGGCTGGAGAAAAGAGGCTCATGTACAGCCTGGGGGCTGATGCTGGCACCTGAGCCTGCATGGGAGGGATGGAGACGGGGCGCCGTGTAGCCAATTCCCCATGGATTTTGCCTGGGGTAGCGGGATCTTGCAACGTTGCGTTGGTCAGTACGGCATCGGAGAAGTCGGTCTGATCAATGTGGGCACGGCTGAGATTGGCATCGGTCAGATTAGCCCGTTGAAGTTGTGTGTTCTGCAGGTTTGCCCTCATCATCTTTGCCTGGTGCAAGTTAGCGTTTTGCATCTGGGCATAGGCAAAATTGGCAGCTGTCAGGTTAGCCTGCTGCAGACTTGTCCCTTTCATATGGGCGTGGGAAAAGCTAACTCCATTGAGATCGCAGCTGTCAAAGTTGAGCCCATTTAGCCGAGAGCGTTCTAAATTTACGCCGCTAAACTGAGCGGCGGTAATATTTGCTCCATATAATAAAGCCCCGCTCAGGTTTGCCCAGGCAAAATTAGCTCCGTTTGCCTGGGTCTCTCGCAGGTTGACTCCCGTCAGGGTAGCCCCGCAAAAATTAGTACAGCGCAAATGGCTTTGGCGAAAGTTCACATGGGCTAACTGGGCACCGCTAAATCGAGCATGGGAGAGTTCAGATTTTATCCAAAATGCGCCACGGGCCTGAGCCTTGGTGAGATTAGCGTGGTTAAAGTCACTTTCACTCAGCTTGGCAAATTGGAAGGTGGCCTGCTGAAGCTGGGCATTTACAAACGTGCCTTTGGTGAGGAACGCTCGACTAAAGTTGGTGCCGATCAGATTGGCATCGGACAGATCAACGTTAACTAAAATGCAGCTCGACAGATCGGCTCCGCTAAGATTGACGCCCTTAAAATTTCGGTGGCCTGATTCGTATAATTTCAGGAACTCGTGAACTCTCATTGCAGGTTAGGACCTTATTGTTGATAAAAATGGCTATTGCTGAGGCTCATAAAATCAGCAACGGCAATAATCGTAAATAATCGTAGTAACCACCGCTGGCGAGGGGATGTTTCTAGAAATTCACGCTAACGACATCCAGGAGCAATCACTATTTATGCCGTTGCTGATTTAGAGGATGAACCGATCGGTTAGACATGGTATTTGACAGCATCTTGCAGATAAAATCATCCCGAGGATCAGCAACGCCCTATTTACTTAGGGTAGACGGCACCCCGTACAATAAGTGAGGCGGTTGACGTTGGTTGATATACCAACTTAAAACTTAAAAAAGTCTGAAATTTCAACACATCTTATTGACATGAATATGCCCAAGGAGATAGCTATAACTCCTTCTCCAATAGGACGATTGCAGTCATTTGCCCTAGGGGCACTGTGGCTAGGTTTTGTTACCTATGCGGTGCTGCTATCACCCCCGAGTGCTCCAAACACTGTAGTGGTGATTCGTCAGCTGTCAACCGGGCAATGGGCAGATCTCAACCCTTGGATAGTTGTTTTGTTTAACCTGATGGGTCTGTGGCCTGTGGTCTATGCCAGTTTGGCGTTGAGTGATGGGCAAGATCAGACGGTGCCGGCCTGGCCGTTTGTGGTGGGTGCGTTTGGGTTGGGTGCGTTTGCCCTGTTGCCCTATCTGGCGCTGAGAAAACCCGCGTCTAACTTGCCCCATAGGACCGCTGATACGGCCTTGTTAAGGGTGGTCACGCATCGGTTGTTGGGGGTGGGCGTTGCGATCGCAACCCTCCTACTGCTTAGTTATGGATTTACCCAAGGATTGGGTCGTGAGACCTGGCAAGACTTTCTAACTCAGTTCTCCACCAGCCAATTTATCCATGTGATGAGCTTAGACTTTTGTGCGCTTACCCTGCTCACCCCCAGTCTGTTGTGGGATGACCTGGTCAGACGCCAGGGCTCTCCCCTATGGCGGGCGGTATCTCTACTGCCGTTGCTAGGGCCTGCCATTTACCTAGCTTTGCGCCCGGCTGGTGGTGCCGCCAATCAATAACAACCCAATGACAGAGTTTGCCGATACCCCTATCGATCACCTGTGGTCCACCGATCAGTGGACCTATATTCGTAAAAACATTGGCCAGTGGCGGGGCTCATTTATCCAATTCTCATCTACGGCGGTCCAGGTGAGTGACCCACCTAGCGTGCTCACCCTGGCAGAAGATCGACTTGATCAACACATGAGTCTGGTGTTAAAACGCACCCCCCAGGGACAGCCGACCCAAACCATGGAGCGCGATTTGGGCTATCCCGGTGCCGTTCCCTATATTTGTTTCTTGCCCACCGGAGCCTTCTCCCAAGGGGCCATGGTGCGGCGGCCATGGAGTAGTTTTGGCGCTGAGTTCTCTCTGCTGACAGACAATCGTCGTCTGCGTTTAGTACAGCTGTATAACGGCACCGCCAGCGGTGAACACACCCTTGACTATGTCACGCTCATTCCTGAATATCGTTCTCCAGCAGTGGGACCAGACGCTTTAGATAGCCCCCCCCTGGCCCTGGATACTGTGCTAGGAACCTGGCAAGGCAACAGCCTTTATTTGCCAGCCACCATGGACAAACCTCACATGGGTAGCAGCCATTGGCAAGCTCAACGTCGGGGAAATGATCTGACGGTGACATGGGGACAAGAAAGCAAACCAACAGACCCTAAAACACAACGATTTACCCCCATTGATCCCCATCGCTGGCAGGCCGCCGATAGTTCCTTGCAGTTCTGGCTGTTGCCCGGTGGTGCAAGCTGCACTGTTTATCCCCAGCTATCCAAACAGCAGGGGGCCCGTCTCGAACTTTGTTGGTATCTGTCGTCTCACCAGCGTCAACGCCTTGTGCGAGATTATGGAACTGATGGCAACTGGATAGGCACATCCCTCATGCTAGAAACACGGCAATAGCCCTTGTTTTAGTTCCGGGCGTTGCTGATCCTCGGAATGATTTTATCTGCAAGATACTGTCAAATAGAATATCTAACCGATCGGTTCATCC
>CALBPH010000452.1 GCA_937899365.1 uncultured Leptolyngbya sp. | reverse complement strand
ACGCTGTATTGCTGCGGGCGCTGACGATTATCTGAGCAAACCTGTTAACTTGGGTCAACTTGTCATTATTATTGAAAGGCTTTTAGCCGAACGAGCAATGTCTGTATGAAGCGGTCAGTTATTTTAGTTATTGACGATGAGGTTAGCCATTTTGATGTTATTGAGGCCTTATTCAATCGCCAAAACTATCAACTGTACTATGCTGCTAATGGGGAAGATGCGATCGCATCTCTAGACGCATACCAGCCCGATCTAATTTTATTAGATGTGCTCATGCCGGGTAGCAATGGCATCGAAGTTTGTCGCCAGATTAAAGCGTTACCACAGTGGAAACGTGTTCCAATTATTGTTGTGACGATAATTGATACCAAAAGAATATTAACGTCTTGTGTTAATGCTGGCGCTGACGACTGGATTACCAAACCGTTTGATTCAATAGAGCTACACACCCGTGTGCAGTCGATGCTTGAAATAAAGCAGCAGCGGGATGAAAATCAGATACTATCGCGTATCCAAACTAACACAGTTAATCTTCTAGAAAGTACTCTCGATGAATTACGCAGCAGTTTAACGCCCCAGTTATCTCACAATGATTTATTTACTCGAGTCGAACAATCGGCCCGACGGTTAGAGACCCTAACGGCAAAATTTCAAATTTATATGGAACTAGAACTGGTCACTAATAGTTCTATGCGCCTGCCAGTTGACGACAAAACTACGTTAAGTAGTGTTATTAAAACGCTGGGCGATCTTGCCCAAAGCTACAACCGCTATGATGATCTAATTTTATTAATTGATGACACTGAGATTTCTGTTCCCATTCGGTACCTGTCAATTATCTTCAATGAATTAGTGGACAATGCGTTAAAATTCTCTCTACCCAAGACTCCCATTACCGTCAGAAGTGGAATATTAGAAGATTGTTTAACTCTATCAGTGCATAACCTAGGCCAAGCAATGACAGAAACACAAATAGCTACGATTGACGACGCTATTCAGTTTGATCGCAATGCCTATGGGCCAAGTAATAATGGTTTAGGTCTAAAAATTGTCAAACGAATTGTTTCCCTGATGGATGGGCAACTCATGATTGCAAGTGACAATCAACAAGGGACAATGATACACATTATGTTGCCACTTAAGAGTAGTTAAAAAGTGCTTTTCTAGAAATTATCTAATACGAAATCCTAGCTGATAGTATCCGTTATCGAAGAGCATCCACAAGGAAGTGCCTCGACAGAAGGGTCTATTTTTAATCGGCTTAAATGAATTTGGATTTGGGATAAGCTATCTCATCCAAGCAAACTGGGATTGATTCCTCCCTGTTCGTAGAGCCCTCAATACTCGCCATCGATGAATACATCCATTAATGGCGATAACCAGGCCAAAACCAAACCGTGACTGTTAAGCTCGAAACCAGGTTTGTCTGTTTATCAGTACTTCTCAGACAATCATCTAGCTATGTAGCTAAAATGCCTATCCAGAAAAGGTTTGAGATATACGTCTATACCTTTCATCGCTGACAACCTTGCCCTAAACTGATCAGAACTATTTTCTGCTGACACAGTTGACTCTAATATTGATGGGTATTCAACTGCTGGGCATCGATGCTCTGGAGGGAATGTGTTAAATCTAACCGACCATTAAATTAATACATGGTCCGATGATGGTACTAACTATCCTGACCTTACGGGGCATTGCTTCGTTCAAATCAGGATAAATGGGGGGATAAATGCGACAGTCATCCATTTTAGTCATTGATGATGACCCTGAAAATTTTGAAGTCATCGAAATTCTATTAAGTAGTGCCGATGAGGAAATTGTTTCTGACGAAGTCTCTTCCACAGAAACAGCAGAACAAGATTCTCTAATAACATCAGTAAAGGACAAAAAACCATCAAAGTATCGGCTATACTATGCGGCTAATGGTCAGGACGCGCTTGATGTACTGGATATATTTAAGCCTGATTTGATCTTACTGGATATTATGATGCCCGGTATAGATGGGATTGAAGTTTGTCGTCAAATAAAAGCAGCACCCAAATGGCGATCAATTCCAATTATTATGGTGACTGCCTTAACCGCTAAATCTACATTAGCCCAATGTTTAGAAATTGGGGCAGATGATTTTATTAGTAAACCTATCAATGCATTAGAGCTGCGGGCACGCATAGACTCTATGCTACGGATTAAACATCAACATACTCGCCTTAAACGCTTAACTCGGCAGCTAAAAAAACAGCGAAACTATATTCACTCTATATCTAAATTACAGCGTAATTCTATTACGTTATTATCCAACAGTTTAGAGAAGTTACGACAGGGACTAGCAACCAATTTAACCCAAGAGTTAAATTCTCCCCTCAGGGGGGTATTGGCTATTTTGACCATGCTACAGGTACAATTTGACGATATGAGCCCGACTGAAGTAAAGCAATCGGTAGAGTTAGCAACTCAGTCAGCCCATCAATTAGAAACACTGTTACAACAGATCTTATTCTATCTCTACATAGAATCTAAGATTGCTAAAAAGTCTAATGTCAACTTGCTACTAGAGACATCAGATACTCAATACTCATCGCAGGACATCATCTCAAAAATTTCTAAAAGCCGCGCCAGGCGGGCTCAACGGTCTGAAGATTTGATGTTAGACCTTCAAGACGCTAGCCTCACCATGGCTGAACAGTATTTTTCGTTGATTGTCAGTGCGCTGGTGGATAATGCGCTCAAGTTTTCTAATTCTGGAACATCAGTTATCGTTTCCAGTAAAGTTGAGAACAATCTATTTTATCTTTCAATCAGGGATATGGGTCAGGGGATGACCCAAGAACAAATAGCCAGTATCGGTGCCTTTACACAGTTTTCACGGCAATTTTCTGGAAGCCAGGGGTTGGGGTTGGGGCTGACATTAGTACAAAAAATTGTAAATCTTTGCCATGGTCGTTTAATTATTTCCAGTGTGCCTGATCAAGGAACAACTATGCGTATTACCTTACCCATTAATCGAGCATATGCACCTGAGGATATAAAGCAATAGGCATTCTGTTACGTGCCATTGGCTGGATTTTGGTGCCAATAGGCCTAGCTCTACGGTGAGGTCTTTGTTTTTGCCAGGGCATACCTATCGCTATGCTGGCTATGTAGCCTAACTTTCTACCGTCTGCTGAGGTGTAACACATCGTTGGCAATGGCAGTTCCTAACAGCACTAGCCCACAGCCTAACATCATTGACGATGTCACGGTTTCTTGTAGAACAATCGCCCCCCACAGCATGGCAAATATGGGCACCAAATAGGTCACTGTCAGGGCCTTAGTGGAGCCGATAGTCTGAATGAGTCTAAAAAAGAGAAGATAGGCAAAGGCTGTGGACAGAATAGCCAGGGCAAGAACGGAGATAACAACCTTGAGGGATGGTACCTGCTGGGGGACCGTCAAGGGTAGGGCCGGTAGGATGATGAGGGCTGCCCCCAACTGGCTACCTGTTGTCGCCACCAGTGACGGTACATCCGCCAGGTTCTGCTTAATATAAGGAGCTGCGATCGCATACATCAGTGCTGCCAATAGGGCCGCCACAATGGCCATCAAACTACCCGGCGTTGTGTCAATAGTTTTCCAGCCCACCACAATTACAACGCCAACAAACCCCAAAACCAAACCAGCTATTCGGGCTGGCGTGAGTTTCTCATGGAGCCAAACGGAGGCCACCACCGTGCCAAACAGGGGGGCTGTCCCGTTTAAGATAGACGTCAATCCTGTGGGTAGCGATACCGAGGCAAAGGCCAGCAGTAAAAATGGAGTGGCTGAGTTGAGACAGCCGACTAAAAATAACGGGATAAGATTACGTCGCAGCTCACCCAGCAGACCCAGCTTGGCCAACACCGGCAGCAGCAGTAACCCCGCCAACAACACCCGACATTCAATCAGCCACACTGGCCCTAAAACCGGGGCCGCAATCCGCCTAAATAAAAACGCTCCCCCCCATAGGGCGGCCAGCACTCACAGTTCGGCAATATGTGAAAATTTCATGCGCCCTCACCACTCCGGCTGGCTTCCCAACCCAAAAGAACGGTTTTACGCTCTAGTCCCCAGCGATAGCCACCGCTCTCACCCGTACCGCGAATCACCCGATGACAGGGGATCAGGTACCCGACTGGATTACGTCCGACCGCATTGCCAATGGCACGCGCAGCCGTGGGTCGACCGATGGATGTGGCTAATCCTTGGTAGGTGGTGAGACCGCCAAAGGGAATCTGTAGCAGGGCTCGCCACACCTGGATTTGAAAGTTTGTTCCTTTGATATGGAGCGTTAGCGGTGGTTGGGGCGAGGGGTGGAAGATGCGATCGCAAATCTCTGCCGTTGTCTGCTGATTGCGAATAATGTCAGCATTGGCCCAGTCTGAGCGCAGTAGATGCAGGGCAGATTTCTCATCGGTGCCATCTAAAAACTGTAGGTTACAGATGCCTCGCCCAGTCAGAGCAATTAAACAGTTCCCAAAGGGCGTTTTATGGAGGCCATAGTCAATGGTTAACCCCCGACCCCCGGTCTTAAATTCACCCGGTGACATGGCTTCTATGGTCACAAACAAATCGTGCAATCGGCCTGGGCTAGATAAGCCGGACTCCGCCGTGAGTTCTAGCAGGCTCTTGGTCTCGGCAATTTTCGCCTTGGCATATTCCAGGGTGAGATACTGGGAAAACCGCTTTGGGCTAATGCCGGCCCACTGGGTAAACAGTCGCTGAAAGTGATACTCACTCAGATTTACATGGTGAGCAACCGTGGCTAAATCAGGATGGTCCAAGTGGTTTTGACGCAAAAAAACAATCGCTTTAGCCATACGGTCATAGGCGTCTTCGTCATAGGCTATGGCGTTTACTACTGAGTTCATAGGGTCGTTTTGTGCCGCTCTTTCTACGGTACGTGCCCATTAGGGCCTAAAGCCACCCGTTTCTTGCTAACTGTAGTTTTCAGTACAGCAGCAGCCTGGGTTTACCCATAAGCTCTTTCCATCAAGCATTATGCAAGATTTGATTACTCCTATGCTTGAGGCGTTACTAACCGATGGATCCCCTTGTGCATTGGCTAGAGATACTTATTAAGATCTTTAGTCTGACAGCGACAACGGCTTCTAAGGTTAGTAGCGCCTTTTTTTTGCAGTTGCTGATTCAGGGCCTGTACTGATCCCCTAGCAATGTCATCAGCGTCTTGCCGATAACATCATCTCGATGAGCAGCTGCGCTTTTTTTGACCAGTACCACGAAAAGTGCAATACCTCTGTAATGGCAGGTGGAGTTTAATATTTTTCGCAAATCATAAGGAATTGTCAGTTTTTCATCCTAAATAATGCACGTTTGGTATATCTGCTATCTATTTAAGGATGGGGCCTTCAGTAGGATCAGTCAGTTGGTCCCCAAGGAAGAAACCATGAGTGGAAATGCAGGTCGGGTTCAGGCAGTCAGTCAAATTGTCAACCGAAAACCGATGCCGCCTAAGACGCCGGCAAGCCTCGATGAGATTTGGGCAGAGAATGTTTTTAACTTGCCTAAAATGAAGGCCACTCTCCCCAAGGCGGTATTTAAGTCAATTAAAAAGACAATTGTCACCGGAGAAAAGCTAGATCCCTCCATTGCCGATGCGGTTGCCAACGCCATGAGAGACTGGGCGATAGCCAAGGGGGCGCTCTACTATGCCCACGTGTATTACCCCATGACCAACCTGACTGCGGAAAAGCACGACGGTTTAATCTCTCCCCAAAGCGACGGCACGGTGATTTCAGAATTTTCCGGTAAGCTGTTGGTCCAGGGTGAGCCTGACGGATCTTCGTTTCCTAACGGCGGCATTCGTGGCACCTTTGAGGCCCGAGGCTACACCGCTTGGGACGTGACCAGTCCGGCTTACATTATGGATACGGACAATGGCTCCACCCTCTGTATTCCGACGGTCTTTGTCTCTTGGACTGGCGAAGCCCTAGATAAAAAAGTGCCGCTTTTGCGCTCCATTGCCGCCATGGACAAAGCTGCTAGCAAGGTTCTAACGCTGTTGGGAAATACGGATGTTGCCCATGTAAACTCCAGCTGTGGCGCTGAGCAAGAGTATTTCTTGGTGCGGACGTTAGTAGTGAAACCCACGGCCAAGGGGCAAGAGTTTGATGATCACTACTTTGGGGCAATTCCAGAGCGTGTGCAGGTGTTCATGCAAGACGTAGAGGAAACACTCTACAAGCTGGGGATTCCGGCGAAAACTCGCCATAACGAGGTCGCCCCAGGACAGTTTGAAATTGCCCCGGTCTTTGAAGCGGCCAACGTGGCCAGTGACCATCAGCAGATGATCATGACGGTGTTGCGCCATACGGCTAAAAAGCACGGCTTTTTGTGTCTCCTCCACGAGAAACCCTTTGCGGGCATTAATGGTTCGGGTAAGCACGTTAACTGGTCGGTGGGCAACGCCACCCAGGGGAATCTGCTTGATCCTGGCGATTCTCCCCATGAGAACGCTCAGTTTCTAGTGTTCTGTGGTGCGGTGATTCGCGGTGTCCATAAGTATGGGCCGTTGATGCGGGCTGCGATCGCAACTGCTAGCAACGACCACCGCCTAGGGGCCAACGAAGCGCCTCCCGCCATCATGTCGGTGTACCTGGGCACCCAGCTAGAAGAAGTGTTTGACCAAATCAAAACCGGCTCCGTTAGCGACTCCAAAAAGAAAGGAGTGATGGACCTAGGGGTAGATGTCCTGCCATACTTAACTAAGGACGCGGGCGATCGCAACCGCACCTCTCCCTTTGCCTTCACCGGCAACCGGTTTGAATTTCGCGCAGTGGGTTCAAACCAATCAGTCTCCGGTCCCTTGATTGTACTCAACACCATGCTGGCCGATTCCCTAGAGTGGGTGGGCAATCGCCTAGAGTCGGAACTCTCAGGCGGGGCAGAACTCAACACCGCTATCCTCACCGTACTCAAAGAAGTCATGGAGCAGCACGGCGCGGTTGTCTTTGGCGGTAACGGTTACTCTGAAGAGTGGCACAAAATGGCGGTTGAAGAGCGTGGGCTGGCTAACCTACCCACCACAGCCGATGCCCTGCCAGTGCTTCAGGAAGAGTATATTGGCGATCTGTTCCAAAAGACAGGGGTGCTGACACCGGTTGAGCTAGAAAGTCGCTTTGAAGTGTATGCCGAGCAATACATTCTATCCATTGAGGTGGAATGTAAGCTGGTGCTCGACATCGCCAAAACCAAGATTTACCCGGCAGCCGTTGAGTATCTCTCTAAGCTGTCGTCGACAATCTCGAGCTTAGAGAGTTTAGGTGTCACCTTTGAAAAAGTCAGCGCGCAGAAAGTGGCCGATCTCACCGGCTCGATGGTGGGTGCTGTGACTAAGCTAAGTGAGGGCCTAGAAAAGCATGACTTTGGCACCACAGGTGAGCACATGACCTACTGTGCCTCCACACTGCGTCCGTTGATGGAAGCCGTGCGCGAGTATGCCGATGCCCTAGAAGGTGAGCTCGCCGACGATTGCTGGCCCCTGCCCACCTACCAGGAGATGCTGTTTATTAAATAGCCCGACAGACAAGCCTAAGGCTCAGATCGTCTCATGCAGTTTGTGACCGAGGCAAGGTAGCTTACCTTGCCTCTTTTTTAGGCGGGTGATTACTATCTTATTCGGGAGATATCTTACTTATTAATGTCTTCCCTATTAGTACACTCTAAATACCCATGCCAATATTTGAAGTGACCCATGATGAGCTATCCAAAAAATGCCACGCCACTACCGAGGCATTAGCCTGCTGTAGCTGACGCCATCACATCTGAGGCAAATGGTCAGGGTGGATAATGTCCTAGTAATTTATTTGAATTGTCGATTAGGGGGTACATCCTCTGACTTTTTGAGCTAGTATTGATCGTGAGTTATCCGCTTGGTTCAAGTAAGTACCTATAGTTCAGATAGGGTACTTATCCAACAGTCCTTATCAGCTGAGTGCATTTACCAAATTTGTGGTCCCTTAAACGCATTTCATTGGGTGTTGATCAAACAAATGATTGGTTTCTCAGTACAGGTATTTTTAAGAAGTATCAAAACAAGTTTTTAACGTCTCTGCCTACGCACAGACGCTAGTGAGGCGCTATTAAAAATTAAGCTCATGGGTTTTAGCTGGGAAAATAGCTGGGGCGGCTGGTTGGGTGTGAGGGGTGTTGCTTGGGGTCCCTCCGAGTTCCCCAAACCCCCATGGGCAGGGCCGGAACGACACCCTACAACCCAACGTACTGATTTTTCACTAATGGCAATAAGTTTGGGGATACGGCGGGGTCGATTATAAATGTTCTGGATCGGTTTCTGCAGAAGATTTAGAGGATAAAACTCAAATCATGAGGTTATTGCTTAACGACTCCTAATCGTTGTCAGTTTATCTCCTGTAGTTGACAAACTTCAAAAAATATACGTTTTGAGACAGCTTATATATGCCCTGAAAGAGAACTTGAAAGGACCCCAAGCAGAATCTTTATCTCCACACCAACTACTCAACCTACCCCCACGGGCTTATTTTGACAAACCCTCAATGTCATTGAGATTTGTTGTGAGCAATAGTCTGTTGAGATCTGCTTCTTTTCTCCTGTGTGTTCAAGTCGTTTATTCGAACAGTTAAGTGCACGCTATCAAATAAACAATTTACCCGGTGCTTTGCCAGCTGACGTTACTCAAGAATAACCTGTGGCTACCCTTACCGTTATAAATACAAACGATAGTGGCAAAGGCTCCTTACGCGAAGCAATCGCCCTTGCCAACGACAAAGATACGATTGTTTTCTCACCTAAACTAGCCAACAAAACTATCCGGTTAGCAAAACAGTTAGTTATTGATAAAAGCCTGACCATTGATGGCAGCGATGCCCCAAATCTCACCCTGAGTGGTGAGGGCAAAACACGAATTCTGCAAATTAGCTACGACTACTCAGATGTCGTGGTGCGGGAGCTCACGTTTGCTAATGGTAGCGCAGTTGATGATGCCCCCAAGACAACCCGGCCAGGGGGAGCAATTGAGGTGATTGACTCCAACACCTTAGTGGTGGAAAACTCCAAGTTTATTAACAACGAAGGTGAACGGGGCGGTGCCATTTTTGTTGGCTACGGTGCCAGTGCCATCATTAAAGATAGTGTGTTTGATGGCAATGATGGATCCTCTGCCAGCGATGGCTTCAGTGCTGGTGCCATTTCTACCTATGGTGGTGGAGAAGGCGCACGGGTTGTTAATAGCAATGGCGATCGCAATGTTGGAGGTGAGGCTTCTTTAGATATTAGTGGGACCACCTTTACCAACAATAAGGGAACCCATGGCGCTGTTTATACCCTACTCACCAACCTCAAGGTTGAAGATTCGGTCTTTAGAGGAAATGAGGGCACCAACGGCAGCGGAGCCATTTTTACTGACGGTGCTAATGGAACAGAAAAGCCCGATGATTTAGGCGGAACCACCGTCATCCGTAATGTTGTTGCTAAAGACAATATCGGCGGGGGTGACTATGGTGGAGCCTTTTTTCTAAGCGGATACTCCGGTGATAGATACATTATTGAAAATACCGAAATTACCAACAACACTGCCAGTAAAGGAGCCGGATTTGCGGTTCTATCCTATCAAGATGAAGCCAATCCTGTTACGTTGACCATTCGAAACTCTACAATCACCAATAATACGGCCACATCCCAGGGCGGTGGACTGTGGACTGATGTTAAAGGGGGTGTCACCATTGAAGGCTCAACCTTCTCGGGTAACCGCATTCAAAACGCTAACGATTCTGGCATTGGTGGAGCCGTTGTGCTCAATACTGGAAAAAATGTCAAATCAACGATTACCGATACGACATTTACAGATAACTATGCTGGCGATCAGGCAGGTAGCATCTGGATAAGCGGCAAAAATCAGGCGGAAAACCTGACCATCAGCGATTCTCAGTTTGCAGGCAACCGATCTAATGGCAAAAAAACGGAGAATACGGTCAACTTCGAGGTTCTCAATGGTGAGGGTAATGTTGTTCAAAATGTAAATGGAGCCGATGCCGGTATTCCGGGAGCGACGTTTGTTGAAGATTTATCGCCTAGCCCTGCTTCCCCAGCTGAACCGAAAGCACCTGCACCCGAGCCTGAGCCAGAACCGGTAGCAAAGGTACCTGAGAAGCCTGCGCCAGAGCCAGCGGCAAAACCACAAGCAAAGCCTACTACAGAGCCAGCGCCCGAACCAAAAACAAAAACTCAAGCAA
>CALBPH010000451.1 GCA_937899365.1 uncultured Leptolyngbya sp. | reverse complement strand
ACCAGTCGGAGATTGATACTGACCCGCAACTATCTGGTGGCATGGGGCAGTGGCTACAGCGCCGGTTGAGTAAGAAAGATGCCCTGGCGACCGATGGTTATTATGGCTATGGCGGCTCACAGTTTTTGGAGTCGATGCGATTGTTGCAAACAAATCTGTCGCTGATGGGGGCCGATCGTCCAATTCAGTCGGTTATTTTAAGTTCGTCTATGCCCAATGAAGGCAAGTCGACCGTGGCACGACATCAGGCTCTAACCGCTGCGACCATGGGTAAACGGGTGTTGCTGGTGGACGCGGACCTGCGACGACCAACGGTACATCACCGGTTGGGGCTGAGTAATGAGAAAGGTCTGAGTGATTTGATCTCGGGCAATGCGACGGGGAATGAGGTGTTGCAAAAGGCAATGCCGTTTGTGGACTTCTATGCCATCACGGCGGGAACAATTCCGCCCGACCCGGTTAAGCTGCTGGCATCGAAGCGCATGCGACTGCTGATGAATCAGTTGGAAAAACAGTTTGACTTGGTTGTGTATGATACGCCGCCGCTGGTGGGTCTGGCGGATGCCACACTGATTGCTTCCCACACGGATGGTCTGATTTTGGTTTCTCGGGTTAATCAGTGCGATCGCAACGTCCTACAGCACGCCATGGACAACATCAGCTTTACGCAAATCCCAGTGCTAGGTCTGGTGGCCAACGGTGTTTCCACCCGAGGTCAGGGCTATAAATACTACTCCTATGGCTATGGGAGTCAGGTAGATCCATCGCAGCAGCAGCCAGCGGCATCAGCTGATGAGCGTTCTGAAGTCCTAGCGGCGGCCAGTAAAAACGGCGGCACATCCAACAAAAGTGGCCTCAGCGTGGCTGATTTTTTGAAGGTGGGTAAGTAGCGCCAGCCACCGCTCTAAAGCAACGATAGCTGCTCATACCCTATATTTTGGGCGGGTACCAGGTTTGCCATGGCCACCCCCAATAGCCTGACCCGAGGCTGGGGTTCTAAATGATGTTCCAGCAGGGCCTGGGCCAGGTCCCCCATGTCCGTTGCTTGCTGCATGGGCACATCCACCGTCCGGCTGCGGGTAATTTGGCGATAGTCGGCGTATTTGATTTTAAGGGTGAGGGTGTAGCCCATTTTTTTTGCCTTGAGCATCCTGGCTTCCACCTCATCGACAATGGTGACCAGGGCTGCGGCCATGGTCTCTAGGGTACGCAAATCTTCGGTAAAGCTGCGTTCTGCACCAATGGATTTTCGAATGCGGTTGGGGTTGACCTGTCGGCTATCCTGGGCCTGGGCCACCCGAAAATAGTGCCGCCCCACCTTGCCAAAATTAGCGATCAGGTCGGCTTCACTCTGGCGCTGCAAATCGGCTCCCGTGACAATGCCCAACTGTTTCATCTTGCGAGCCGTGGCTGGACCACTGCCGTGAAATTTCTCGATGGGCAACGTGGCGATAAAGGCCAGAGCGTCCGCTGGCAAAATGACGTACAGACCGTTGGGTTTATTTACATCCGAGGCCATTTTGGCCAGAAACTTATTGATGGAAACTCCGGCGGATGCGGTGAGCTGGGTGATGTCGGTAATGCGCTGTTTGATGTCTTTGGCAATTGCGATCGCAGATCCACAGCCGGTCACATCCAAATAGGCCTCATCTAACGATAGGGGCTCCACCAGATCTGTATAGTCTCGAAAAACGGTTCGAATCTGCTCTGACACTGCCCGGTAGACATCAAACCGGGGGCGGGCAAAAATTACCTGGGGGCACCGCTGCACCGCAATCCGCGATGGCATCGCTGAATGAATGCAATAGCGTCTGGCCTCATAGCTAGCGGCGGCCACTGCCCCTCGCTGTTCTGGACGCCCCCCCACCACCACGGGCTTATCCCGATACTCAGCATGATCGCGCTGCGCAATGGACGCATAAAAGGCATCCATATCAATGTGCAGGATTTTACGCGGGTCCACAATCGCCATAGACCTCTAACCGACGGCCTAGAATTATAGCAACCCTGACAATGATTTGGATGCCCCAGGGGCTGAAATCAAAAAGTGGCTGCCACCGCTGGGGGTACCCAATGGGGTACTGGCTATACTCGACCCGTTGAGTGCCTCTGCTGTTGATGCGATCGCAAAATTGCGTGTCTCCTCAACCCATACACATCAAAGCTTGGCTTAACGATACAAACTCCGTAACGGGTCATTTGTAGGCCAGACGGGTGCAGATTCTAGTATTTGGCTTTTATAGTTAAAAAATCGGGCGTTGCTGCTCTGCGGGCAGATCTGATCTAAAAATTTCCTGGCATACGGCAATTTTTATAGATCGAGTCATCCCCTAAATCAGCAACGACAAAAATTGCGATGATTTACAAAGCTTCTGCGCTGGGCACATTGGCTGCCCTGGCATCTGTTCTTCCCAGCAATCAGGCCCTTGCCAACGACGATATACCCCTCTCAATCTCCGGTGAAACCACCATCGGTGGTATTACCGCCAAAGTTACCTCGGGTATTAACCCAGACGATAGCGCCGGCACATTAGGCACATTCTCTGAGTTTTATGGCGAAGAGATAACAACTATCGACTTTAACTCCACCCCTACCCAGATAGATGACAATCGCTACACCTTTGGTAGTGACGTTATCATCTATACCTTCGAAGGGGCTTGGGGACCGGCCCTCAGTAAACAAACTGGGGTCTACAGCGACCAATGGGCACCCACGGGGGCCAATGGTGAGAAAAATCAATCCGACTATTTGGCCGTTTTCCAGGACAACTCAGTCACCATCGACCTTGCTAAAGAGCTTGACTACTTTGGCCTCGCCTGGGGAGCCATGAGTGTTGGCAACAACGTGTCATTTCAAAAAGATAATGCCGTTATTAGCACCTTTACCTACGATGACATCAACCCCATTGCCCCCATCAAAGCCAGCCACCAAGACGATGAGGGTAATGCCTATGTGCACTTCTATGCCGCTGATAAAGACAGCACCTTTAATAAAATTGTCTTTTCTCAATCTGATAAGGGTGGTCTAGAAACCGACAACCATTCGTTTCGTTTAGGTGCCTCCGACCCAACCATTAAAGATCCCGAATCTGTCCCTGAACCAACCGCCATT
>CALBPH010000450.1 GCA_937899365.1 uncultured Leptolyngbya sp. | reverse complement strand
CTGTCTAGAGCGGGGTGGTTGTTCCGTTGTCCCCGGTTTACCCAGAGAGCAATGGATTTTAACGCTGATTACCTCTGTGTTAGGGGGCATCATCTGTGGGTTTGCCGCCCATCCTCGTAAAGATGGTCAGGTGTTCTCCTGGCAGTGGATGCTGATTTTCTCACCGCTGTGGGGCATGCTGTTCATCGCCTTTGGCATTGGTCCTGTTGTAACCCGTACCCAAGACTGGCTACCCCTGACCCGTAACATTGCTGGCTTTTTGATTGGGGCCTTGGTGGCGTTCCTAAGCCCCGCATTTGTTAATTCATCTGCTAATGGCGAGGCCTAGGCCCAATAGTCTTAGCCCCAAAGCATAAACGTCCTTTTATGCTTTGGGGCGGCGGGCTCCAGACCAGGGACCTGGGGGACTTTTGGGAAGATCAAACATGGCTCGCTGCTGATCGTAAATCACCAATCCTCGGGCCTGGTAGTTTTTCAACGCGTGGGGACCGTCAATGGAATTGGTGTGGACCCAGACTCGTTTTGATGTCAGTTCCCAGGCAGTTTTGAGCGCTTGGGTCAGCAAATAGCCGCCATGCCCCTGACCGATGAACTGGGGCAGCAACCCAAAGTATTCAATTTTTGCGCTTTCATCAGACTGTTGTGATAGCTCAAAGTATCCCGCTGGTGCCCCTTGCACATAACCGACCCAGATTCGGACCGTGTCCTGACTGATGTAGTCTAACCATTGTTTATAGGTCCATCGCAGACGGTCTATCCAATACCAGGAGCCCCCCACAGCCGTATAGAGAAACCGTTGGAATTCTGGGCAGGGAACAGCCGCTTCCATGACTGTTAGGTCAGTCGGTGCGGCCGGAACAATCTGCTCCACAGACAGCATTTCTAAATAGGTGGTAGTGACCTCTAATCTGGCCATTTGTCGGATAAACGGTTGAGGAAAGGGATGGGACCTCGGCACAGTCCGTCAAAAAAGGTACGTTAGGACTGCCGCAGGGTTGCAATTTTTGTTTTTAAGGTATCGGCCTGCTCAATTAGCTGGCGTTGGGAGAGTTCTGACTGTTCTCCCGAACTGAGCCATTTGAGCTGTACGGTACCGCCCTCGGCTGCGGCGGCACCGAGAATCAAACAGCCCGTAGCACCACTGCGGTCGGCCCGTTTGAACTGTTTGCCAAAGGCGCTGCTGCTCAGGTCAACCTCCACGGCAAATCCTTGGTGGCGCAGCTGTTGGGCTAGCACCGTTGTGGCAGGCTCTGCCTTTTCGCCACGGGAAACAATATAGAAATCTAGGGCGGGGGCGGGGACGCTTTGGAGCTGCTGGAGCAAAATGGTGAGCCGCTCTAGACCAATGGCAAAGCCAATGGCAGGCACGTCTGGGCCGCCGAGCTGCTGTACCAAACCGTCATAGCGACCGCCACCACAGACGGTGGCCTGGGCCCCTAGATCCGCCGACATGATTTCAAAGGCGGTGTGGGTGTAGTAGTCAAGACCGCGCACTAACCGGGGGTTAATGGTGAAGTCGATATTGAGGGTGCTGAGCTGCTGCTGTACCTGGTCAAAGTGACGCTGGGAATCATCGCTAAGGTGGTCTAGCAGATTGGGGGCGTCTTTGACAATTTCTTGGGTGCGACTGTCTTTGCTATCAAGAATGCGTAGGGGATTGCGGGTAAGCCGATCTTGGGAGTCTGAGTCGAGCTCATCTTTGTAGGGGGTGAGATAGCTGACGAGGGCATCACGGTAAACCTGGCGATCTGCACCGCTACCCACCGAGTTGATGTCGAGGGTAAGGGATTTTAGCCCCAGGGTTTGAAGGATGTCGGTTGCGATCGCAATTACTTCCACATCCGCCCGCGGATCGCGACTGCCCAAAATTTCCACATCCAGCTGATGAAACTGACGCTGTCGGCCCTTTTGGGGACGCTCGTAGCGAAAGGCAGGTCCGGTGTGCCACAGCCGCTGCACCCCGCCACTGGCAAATAACTTATTACTAATAAACGCTCGCACCAGACCGGCGGTAATTTCAGGTCGCAGGGTTATCGAGCGACCGCCGCGATCCTCAAAGGAGTACATCTCCTTGCCTACCACGTCCGTCGCTTCACCAATGCCCCGGGCAAACAGCTCCGTTTGCTCAAACATTGGGGGGCGAATTTCTCGATAGGCCGCCCGGTTTAGAATATCCCGAGCCGTCACCTCCACATGCTGCCACACACCGATCTCATCGGGCAGAATGTCACGGGTACCTCGTAGGGCCTGGATATTGCTCATCAGCGAACAGATAAAAAATTAAACGGGCAATGCCCACCCTATCAAATCATGGGCCAAACCATGGCTAAGCTAAGATGCCAACTCCTGCTGCCCAGTCACATTTGGCAACGTGCAGCAATTGACATCATCAATGCACACCTTGCCCCACTTCAGCGCCCAGCGCACCAGGGCCACTCGATTACCTGTCGCTGTTTTGTTCAGCACGTTGCTGATGTGGTTATCAACGGTACGTTTGCTAATTTCCAACCGGGTTGAAATTTCTTGGTTAGTTAAGCCAGCAGCAACCAGCTCAACAATTTGCAATTCCCGTTCTGACAAAGGAGATTGCTCTTTTTCTTGGGAAGACTGGCTGGCTGACATGGAAATACCTTCGCTCACTGCGTATATATGCTTAGTGCTTATTACATCATAACTATTTTCAAGCTGGGACGCGTCTGGCAGGTTTTTACTTAATTTGTTCCAGTAGCACCCGCGCAGCCTACCTCTAGTCAGATAGATCTGAAGGACCTAACGCTTAACCAACTGACGCGTCCATTTCCACAATCCGGTCACGCGACGCCCCAAATTAAGCAGTTCTGGAGCGACGGTATCACTATCAACCACTGGCGTAAACTGCTCTTGCAGTAGCTCTCGCAAACGGTTACTGGTGAGGGGGCGGTTAAGGCGACCCCGTTGGGCAATAGAAATAGAGCCGGTTTCTTCAGAAACAACAATGCACAGACAATTTTCAATCCGCTCAGTAATCCCCATGGCAGCGCGATGACGCGTCCCCAACTGACGCGACGCTGTTCGTTCCGAAATCGGCAGGATTACCCCGGCAGCCACAATGCGAGAGGCCCGAATCAAAATCGCCCCGTCATGGAGCAGGGTACTGGTTTGAAAGATGGTCTGGATCAGCTCTTTGGAT
>CALBPH010000449.1 GCA_937899365.1 uncultured Leptolyngbya sp. | reverse complement strand
GTGGGTATTTACGGCCCAGCACTGATCGTTCAATACCGATCGACTTAAGACCCGCCGCCCGCTGCGCAGAAAGAATTCAAGCAGGCTAAATTCTTTGGGGGTGAGCTGTAGGGAAACGCCATCGTAAAACGCTTCATGGGTGGCGGCATCGAGCTGGGCATGTTCCCATGTCAACATTGTGCCTGCTTCACCCAGGGTGCTGCGTCGCAGCAGTGCCCTCAAACGGGCTAATAGCTCTAGTAGGTCAAAGGGTTTAACCACATAGTCGTCGGCTCCGGCATCTAGACCAGCCACCTTATCTGTGTTGGTATCGCGGGCGGTTAACATCAAGATGGGCAATCGTCTGCCTGCTTCACGCAGACGTCGACATAGGTGAATGCCATTGATTTTAGGCAGCATCACATCTAGCACCATCAGGTCATAGGTTAGATCCGTTGCCTGCACCCAACCCATTTCGCCATCTGTGACCCAATCCACTACGTGCCCTTCGTCGGTTAACGCTTCAGTTAATCCTTCGCCGAGCTGCAGATCATCTTCGACTAAGAGAATGCGCATGGGGAAACGTTGCAAATTGATTACTCTGACTATACCGACGGTTAAATCGAGCTGTCTAGATTATGGTGGATCCTGCAAGCTCACTCGTTGCTGTTGCTAATTTGGGGGATGAACCGATCGATTAAAAGGACACTATGCCGGGATTTCTTGGCTGAAATCATTTTGAGGCTCGGCAATGCCCATCTGTTAATGGGGCTAGTAGAGCCGCTGTTTCTTTCTTTCTGCTGCGATGACCTTTTCTCGTACTCAACAATGGCTAACGGCGGGGATGGGGGTGGCCATTGCCACCTTACTGGGCACAGCGCTCCTGGCTCGCCATGCCATCGTGGGTCGAGTGTCTTCGCCTGGGCAAGTGGAAATAGAGGGGGATGAATATGCCTATTTGAATGAGTTGCTGGTTGCGATCGCAGAAGCAGAAGTGAGCCACCAAGCCTATCTTGATAGCGGTGAAGACGATGAGTTAGAGCGTTACGTCACAAAGCTGGAGTTAGTGAGTAGCTACCTCAAGGAACTTAACGAAGAGCATGCCGTTTTTGAAAAAGAAGCCGCCTTTGAAGAAGACCTTGTCTATGGGGAGGCGTTAGAACGTCTGCAAGTGGCAACAGAAACCCATGTTCAAATTTTAGAAGCCAGCATTGAGCAGTATCAGTTAGGACAGCTCGATTTGTCGATGCAGCTCGATTTTGCCCAGCAGAGCGGTGAAGCCCGAGTCGATGCCCACCTGGCCCTACAAGAGCTGCTGGATGAAGGGAGCGTGGAACGACAGTGGGAAATGGCCGATACCAGCGTCAGCATTAATAACGATCTGTGGCTAATGGGATTGGTGGCCGGATTTGGCAGTATCGTTTTAGGAATTTTATATGGGTGGTTGATGCAAACCCTCAGACAACATCAGAAAACTGAGCTGTTGCAGCAGCGCGAAACCACAGACCTCACTGAGAAATTGCAGGCTAAAACAGCTGATTTGAATGTCACAAAAGAGATTTTGACCACCGAGCTAAACCGCCGCCAAGAGATCGAAACAACCTATAAAGAAATTGAACAAGCCAAAGAACTCACCGATTTAAAGCTAAATTTTTTCTCCCTGGCTTCCCATGAACTGCGAACGCCCCTCAGTGCCATTTTGGTGTCGGCTCAATTGCTCGATAATACTAATGTTGCTTGGTCTGAGACTTAGAGCGCCCGTAATCTTAGGCGGATTCAATCTGCGGCTAAGTCCATGGCACTATTGTTGTCCGATTTCTTGCTGCTGACTCGGGCTGAGGCCGGAAAGTTAGAATTTAACCCTCAAACTATTGAACTACAAGATTTCTGCCAACAGCTAGTAGAAGAGGTGAAATTTAATACCCAATCACAGCACCATATTTTAGTGCAGCAACAGGGCACCTATGATGAGGCCTATCTAGATGAAAGATTGCTACGGGCAATGTTGATGAGTCTGTTGACCAACGCAATTAAATATTCACCCCAAGAAAGTGAAATTCAACTCACCATCTGGGGAGAGCATGGTCATACGCGTTTTCAAATTAGCGATCAGGGTATTGGGGTGCCGGCAGTTGATCAGCAGCACCTGTTTGAATCCTTTCATCGGGGCCAAAATGTAAAATCCTTCTCTGGGACTGGTTTAGGGTTAGCGGTTGTAAAAAAATGTCTGGAACTACACGGTGGCCAGATTGAGGTAGAAAGCCAGGTGGGTGTGGGAACAACCTTCTCGATTTATGTTCCGTGGGTAGGGGACACCGTTTAACCCTTTGTTTATGGTGCGTGTTTTTTCTTAAGCCACAGAAAGCAAGACTTAGCGACAGCAATCTTTCGCTTTAGGTGGGAATACTCTAATCACTTGAGATTACTCGTGTGAGCCCAGCTATGGGCATTGTCTATCTGCCCTATTATAGAACCGCTGTTGTTCGCTATGAAAACCGCTATTGATAACATTACGCTCATCAATAAGTTTCTCACAGGAGAAGATTCTCTTCTAGCCAATCGAGAACTGCGTGTAGAAAAGGCGTTGGATGAGACTCAGCTTCTGACAACACAGGGGATTTTGCTGGCTAAAGGACGACTGACCCACCGTCTGCCCAATATTGTTATTCGTCTAAAATCTGACTATTGGGAACTGCTGCATCAGCTTGCCCTAGATGCCTGTTTTATTCCACTACACATCAGACAGGCCCAATTAGATGGGGCTACGTTTGCTCAATACGACCATCAGAATGTGCCAGCAGGCTATCAGGTCCACTGTGAGGACGCCTCAGCATTTTGGAAAACCTGGTGGATCAACCATCGCAAACTGCAGCTAATGGATATGCTGTTGTTGTGTAACAAACGCTGGTACCCAGTTAAGCAAATGCTCTGTGACACCGGTACTATTTATGTCAAGACCTGGCGCGGAGAACAAACTCTGTCCATCTCAGAGCCAGTGATTTGGCTTGATCGGAATACCCAAGAACATCGACGACCCTTAACGTTGCCCCGGCGTAAGCGGCAAGAACCGGCCGTAGCGTATCCGTACCATACTGATTTGTCGGTGGAGCAACAGCCGCCTCAATCGCTTCAATCACCTCAACCTGGGCAAATTATGGTGCCATCTAACTTGCGCCAGGTGATTAAAGCCGAT
>CALBPH010000448.1 GCA_937899365.1 uncultured Leptolyngbya sp. | reverse complement strand
CCCCACAGCCAGTAAATGAGCCGGCGGCGGCTCCACCAGCCGTTGTAGATGAGCCGCCCATAACGGTTCAAGCAGTTCAAGCAGTTCAAACAGTGCAGCCGACGGGAGCTCCTCAACCCAAGGCCAAGCCTGACAGCGACTCTGGCACTAAACCTGATGTTGCCCCGGCTGCATCTTCTGCTGCAAAAGCGCCTTCAAAAAAAATAGAGGCACCTGCCATGGGCAGCCTCAGCGATATTTGGGCAAAAATAGTCGCTCAGCTAACGCCCATGGGCACCCAGGTACTCATGCGGCAGCATGGTCATTTATTAGCCTGTGACGGTGTTGAAGCAAATGTGGGGATTACCAACGATAAGCTCATGCGGATGGCTCAAGACCGCTTGAGCAACGAAGAAATAGCGTAAGAAACAGATTTTGGCTGCTAATTACGGGTCACCCTGGTGGATGCCCAGTCAGCTAACGTGGCCGCTCCGCCCCCAGCAGCCCCACCCCCAGCTGCTATATCACTGCCTTCTCGCCCGCCAGCACCTCAGGTAAAGCCCGCTCCACCTAAACAGAATGCTGCGCCGTCTAGTCGTTCCCCTAATCCATCAGCGCCAGCGCCCCCAGCCGCGCCCTCGGCTCCAGCATCCCCAGAGGCAGCGCCGCCGGCCAACGCCGCTGGTTGGCAAGCAGAAAGTGACCTGGATCGAAGCGTTAAGAGCTTTGCCCAGTTCTTTAGTGGTCAAATTGTTAACTTAGACGATGAGCCAAGTGACTCGCTTGAGTCTCCGACCAAGGGCGCTCCCCCGTCTACCGAGCCAGGGCCTGATGTGCCGTTTTAGTTGGCTGCCAACAAATTGGTCACGTTAATCGCATCTGATGGCGTCTGAGTGTCAGGTTAGTAGTGAAAGGGAATTGAGCATAGGGGAAATAGCCCCAATACCAGACCCGCAATACATCCAGTGGTCATTAACGACCACTGGGGTTGAAAACCATAATCATGGTCCGACAGGAGTGCATCAATTCGTCGACTCAACCGACTGCTGGGGGCGGTACAGCTAAAATTAGCCAGCGCGATGGGAGCAAGGGGGGCGGCAATCACCTGTACCAGCGATTCTGCCAAGGTAAGACGGTCAACTGAACCGGTAGCCCAATTGTCGGCTCGAATTTCCCTGAGTAGGAGTAGTTCTTGCCACAGTTCATCGGTGTAGGGCAGCCATAGGCTTAGCCGTCTTAACCAGCCTAGCCAAAAGAACCAAAAGGTATCGCGGTAGTAGCAGTGGGCCTTTTCGTGGGCAATGACAGCGACCAGATGTTCTCGATCTAGGGTGTCCAGCAGCCCCTGGCTGATGACTAATTCTGATGACCAAAGACCCACTTGGGCGCTAAAGGCAGTGTCTGCGTCCATGATCCGGGCAACGGTGCCATGGAGCTGCTGCTGGGGATAGCGTTGGATATGGTTAATGCTAAGTCGTGCCTGCCATCCCAAGTAGCCGAGCAGACCGATGCTAACCAAGACAAATATCCAGGCCGTGCCGTAGCTGACCCAGCCTTCTACTGGGCTGACCATGTGACCATGGGGACCCATGATGATAATGGCCACCGCCGTTGTGAGTAATAGCAGGGGTGAAACAATCAGCAATGATAAGACCGCTAGCCAATGGGCATGTTGCAGACAGCGGTGGGTGAGGGCCAGCCTGAGCAGGATTGCAGTTGCGATGGCACCCACCATTAAACTCATATGCATCATGGCTGTTTTCTCTGCCCCTTTTTGCGTGATGTCTGGGTGCGCCGTGCGGCCTGAATTCGTTGGGTAATGGCTTCTAGCTGATCCAGACTGGACTGGTCGAGGGTATCGGCAAAAGCCGCCACAATATCAGGGTTGCTTGCCGCTAAAAACTGCTGCAGATGTTCGTGGGACTTCAGGATTTTGGCACTGTCTGCCGAAAGTAATGGCTCCCAATGATAGGCCCGGCCTACCCGTCGCTTAGCAATCCAACCCTTAGATTCCAATCGCCTGAGTACGGTGGCTACTGACGAATAGGTTAAATCACGATCAATATCTTCCAAAATTTGATTGTGAATCACCGTCGCTGATGTGGTGCCCACATCCCACAAAATATTTAAAATCTCAGCTTCTAACGGCCCCAATGACAGTCGTCTTGGACGATGGGATGGAAATGGCGACATCAGCTAATCTCTAAACCAATAGCGTTGCTTTCCAGTGTACCGTCCTTGGTCAGTCCCCGCCCCCAAGGTGTACACTCCGCGTCATAACTCGATCAACTTTGACAGGGCGTCACTTGAGATCTTTGGGCAGACCTAACAGAATGGTGAGTACTTAAACGCACAATTGTGCAGATCAAGGTTGAATTTGGAGGTGGCGTCTTGCTACCTCTATTTTTTTAATTATGGAATGATGCATCCCCTAAGCGGCTCAATTTTTAGGGGGTTACTCAAGACCGATCTGACTAAAGTCTGTGGCAAACCCATGGGCCAGCAATCGATCGCTGTGGTCGGCACCACCGTCCTTGCCTAAGATATCGCTCTCTGACAACGTGGGGTGCCATCCCCCCAAATAACCGATAAATCCACGGGCTGACTCGGCCATTCGTAAGTCACTAGCCGAGTCACCAATGACTAACCCTTGCGACGGAGACAGCTTGACGGTCTGACATGCGTTATGCAGAAAGTCGGCAGATAGTTTGGACGGATTCTGACTGCTTACACCCTGTAGCTTGTCAAAGTAAGCGGTTAGATGATGGTGTTGAACAAACGTTTCAAGATTGTCTTGGGAATCCGCCGATACCATGATGACCTTAAGCTTGGCCTGTTTTAGCCGCTTTAAAAAAGCTAACGCCCCAGGCAAAAGCGGCGTGTAAACGGCTTTGGGAGAATACTGCTGATCGGCTGTGCGTAGGGTAGCCCTGGCCAGCTCCATGGCCTGTACCCATGGATAACCCACCATGGCGGCGACAGTGGCTATGCCCATAATGGTTTCTTGGCGGCTGCCCACTGCCAACAGCCCAGCGGCTGACAGTTCTCCGTCATTGAATCCTAAAGCCCTCAGGGTCAAGTCATGGGTATTGGGTAGCTGACGCTCCATTAACTGAGCTTGGGTATGCCCCAGTTGGCTCAGGTACGCGGCAACATTTGCTAAGGTGCCATCTTTGTCTAAAAAAATGGCATGGACATCTGTAAAGACGTTTCCATTACAGGTAACAGTGACCACGGGCGTAATGCTTGTAGGTGAAATGCTTGTAGGTGTAATGCTTATAGGTGTAATGCCTATGACCAAAAAAATGTGGGACCTTGGCCCCACATTTGATTCAAACATTATCAGGTTGTTAGCAGATGAGGCATTGAGCAGTGTCAAACCCTATCTTAGGAAGTAGTGCTGACTACTCAGCCACAGCCAAGGCTGGATCTTCTTCTTCCTCGGTGTAGACTTCTTCTGTCTCCTCTAGGCTTTCCTCACCTGCAGCAGCGGCTGCTTCTGCCTCAGCTGCTTTCAGCAACTGCTGGCGATAGCGTTCAGCCATTTCCTCAGCTTTTTCAAACACGATCTCAGGGTTCTTGACCATGTCGCCGGGCTCGGGTTCAAGCTGCTTAGAGGAGAGTGAAATTCGACCACGCTCTGCATCGAGGTCAATAATCATCACCTTGATCTCATCGTTAACATTGAGCACCGAGGTGGGGGTATCAATGTGATCATGGGAGATTTCAGAGATGTGTAATAGACCGCTGACGCCACCGATGTCGATAAAGGCACCATAGGGCTTGAGACACCGTACTGCACCAATCACAACTTCGCCGACCTGTAGGCCGTTCATCTTACGTTCAACCAGGGCACGACGGTGGCTGAGGACGAGGCGATTCCGCTCTTCGTCTACATCTAAAAACTTCAGGGGCAAATCTTCACCCACTAGGTCTTCCTTAGGCTTGCGGGTGCTGATGTGGGACCCAGGGATAAAGCCGCGTAGGCCTTCGATTCTTACTAGGGCACCACCGCGGTTGGTGGCAAAGACATCAGAGCGTACCGTGGCATCCTCAGTTTGTAACTGACGCACACGTTCCCAGGCTCGCATGTATTCAATGCGTCGGATGGAGAGAGTTAGCTGGCCATCTTCATTTTCATCTGTCAAGATGAAAAACTCACGAGTCTCATTAGACTGAAGCACTTCATCAGCAGCTTCGACACGGTTGATCGACATCTCCTGGATGGGCAAATACGCAGCGGTTTTTGCACCAATGTCAATCAGAGCGCCTCGAGGCTCGATGCTAAAAACTGTCCCTGGGACAATGTCACCGGGATTGAAATGATAATCGTACTTATCTAATAAAGCTTCAAAGTCTTCATGAGTAAAACCAATATCGGCTTGTGTCGTTTCAAGATTGACCATGCTAGATGTTTCCTACGGTTTCTCCATAATCGAGTGGACATGCTGTGCGTCTAGTTGCCGCCCTTACATTGATCCAGATCTTAGCTCAGAACAAGGCCAGGGCATCACGCAAATGCGCTACCGTTAACCCTTCATTTAATAGACTCCGAGTAGTCAGGTATTTCAAAATGGAACGTTAATCCATTCTAAACACTGATATGAGCCTAAATCAGGCTCAAAACTTAGAGTCTTGCAAAGTCACCAATGCTAATACACCGGAGTAACTGACATGTAGACCCATGCCAAACTTTAGCAAAATACAAAATCTTCGCAAGACTACTTATGATAGGTGAATTTAGTCCCGCTGTCACTGAGTGTTTCACCTTTGATTTGGCCTAATACCTTGAGACGCTCTGGGGGCAAGGTGGATGACTGTGGGCGAGGTTGGGTGGCGCTATGGGTGGGTGCTTAGGCGGGTAGCTTATACCGTCAGTGCGTTGCGACTGCCGTTAGTTTTGTAGGGCACGGTGTCAGCGGCATCATCGGTGGACTGCAGGTGACTGAGGGTGTCGGCAAAATCACGAATGCCGGTAAATTGGCGATAGACAGAGGCGAATCGGACATAGGCGACTTCACTCAAGGGTTTGAGCTGTTGTAGAACCAATTCCCCAATATCGGCGCTAGCAATTTCTTTGGCAGAGCGCTGTTGTAAATCTGCTTCGATATTATCTAATACTGTTTCTAGTCGCGCGGCCTCTAACCCGGTTTTTTCGCAGGCTCTAATGATTCCCCTAAGCAGCTTTGAGCGATTAAATAGTTCGCGATCGCCGTTCCGCTTCACCACGGTGATGGGCACATATTCGATGCGCTCATAGGTTGTAAACCGGCCATCACACTTAAGGCATTCCCGGCGTCGACGAATGCTACGTCCGGCTTCTGCCGATCTAGATTCGAGGACACGATTATTGGGGTGCTGACAGAAGGGACACTGCATAGACAAGTAAACCCGAAATCAGTGAAGCGGGCCTCGCTCATTAGACCACGCTTAAAACAAAAATAGAGGCTAACTTCGCTAAATGCAAAGAAGTTAGTACCTCTATTATGTCATTCCTATCAGTTAGGTTGCTAACTGCGTCTTGGATTCCCCATGGTGTTGGTTATCCCTAGACCGTGGGATTTAAACGCGATTAGTCTTTTTTAATCTTAGGGGGTTCACGAAATGCGATCGCAAAAAATAGCGTACCAATTACACAGGCAAAAATCAGAATGTAAGCAACACTTTCCATGGTTTAGTCCTACTCAATCAACATACAACGCCGTTACTGTAGAAACCAGCAAGGGCTGCCAGTAGCTACCATTATTACAAAAGAAGGCCCGGCGAAACTATTTCGCTGGGCCTTCTTTATTCAGCCAAAAGCCCAATAACAGCGATTAGCTAGCACGGGTAGACTTGTCACCAACCTTCTGGAAGAAGCCCCACTCGACCTGCTCAGGAGAGAGGTCAGGATCCACACCAGCGAATACGTCGCGGTATAGAGTCCGGGAACCATGCCAGATGTGGCCAAAGAAGAACAGCAGTGCAAAAACTGCATGCCCAAATGTAAACCAACCTCGAGGACTAGAGCGGAATACACCGTCAGAGTCCATGGTCTCAAGGTCAAATTCAAACGGTTCACCCAAAAGCGCCTTACGGGCATATCGCTTCACTCTAGCGGGGTCCTGGATGGTCTGGCCATCGAGTTCACCACCGTAGAAGGAAACGGTTACACCAGTCTGCTCAATACTGAACTGAGACTCAGCACGACGGAATGGAATATCAGCTCGAATTACGCCACTGGAGTCAGTTAAGACAACAGGGAATGTTTCAAAGAAGTTAGGCAGACGACGAACCGAAAGTTCACGACCCTCACCGTCAGTAAAGACGGGATGGCCCAACCAACCAGTTGCAATACCGTCACCACTATCCATAGGACCTACGCGGAATAGACCACCCTTAGCAGGGCTGTTGCCCACATAGTCATAGAAAGCGAGCTACTCAGGAATATTCTGATAGGCTTCCTCACGGCTCAGACCAGCAGACATATCTGCCTGGACACGACGCTCAATCTCCTGCTGATAGTAACCACCGTCCCACTGATAGCGGGTGGGGCCAAATAGCTCAACTGGCGTAGTTGCATTTCCGTACCACATGGTACCGGCAACGATAAAGGCCGCGAAGAATACAGCAGCAATACTACTGGACAACACAGTCTCGATGTTACCCATACGCAGCGCCTTGTAAAGACGCTGGGGTGGACGCACCGTCAGGTGGAACAGACCCGCCACAATGCCGACAATACCCGCCGCAATGTGGTGTGCCACAATACCGCCAGCGTTATACGGGTTAAATCCAGCGGGACCCCACTCGGGTGCCACTGGCTGGACGTGACCGGTAATACCGTAGGGGTCAGATACCCACATGCCAGGTCCCCATACGCCTGTCAGGTGGAATGCCCCGAAACCGAAGCAAAGTAAACCAGATAAGAACAAGTGAATACCGAACATCTTAGGCAAGTCCAAAGCAGGCTCACCAGTTCGGGGGTCACAGAAAAGATCAAAATCCCAGAAAACCCAGTGCCAACCAGCTGCCAAAAATAGCAAGCCAGACAGCACGATATGGGCAAGGGCAACGCCTTCAAATGACCAGAAACCAGGATCAAAACCTGTTTCGCCAGTCACACTCCAACCGCCCCAAGACCCGGTTACACCGAGACGTGACATGAAGGGAAGGACGAACATGCCCTGACGCCACATGGGGTTCAGAGCGGGATCGCTTGGATCAAAAGTAGCTAATT
>CALBPH010000447.1 GCA_937899365.1 uncultured Leptolyngbya sp. | reverse complement strand
GAGTGTGTTGTGTGAGGTGTCAGGAACGGTGGGCTGGCTGGGTTAGGCCGGGGTTAGGGCTAGGCTGCCGCAACGGTGAGGGGATAGGTACTCTTGGGCGAGGGGCATGAGTTGCGCAGTTGTGTAACTGTCTACGTAGCCCGGGTAAGCCAGGGAAAGCTCAGGGGTGGCCAGGGTGCCGTAGTACCCGTACAGTCCGGCAAGCTGACCTGGGGTTTCCATTGAAAAGGCATAATCATTGCACAACACCCGCTGGGCTCGCTCTAACTCTACCGTTGTAATAGGTATGGTAGCTAGGGAGGCGATGCGATCGCAAATCACATTTTCCACATCCTCAATATATCTGGGGGCTAACCAGGACGATAGGACAAATAAACTACAGTCCTGCTGCACCGAAAAACTGCTCGCGATTTCATCCACCCACTGGCGTTCTTCTTGCAGCTCTCGCACCAAGCGCGACATGCGCCCTTCGGCCAAGACCGTCGCTAAAATATCCAGACCGCTGGCTTGTTTCAAATCTCCAATGCCAGGTCCTAACCAGGCCATGACTAACCGTCCGTGCTCTAGGCGAGGCAACGCTAAGGTCTGTTGTTTTGCCTGGGTGAGCAATTGAGGTGGAGCAACGGGGGCAGCCGCAGGACAAGGCTCTTTATGGGCAAAGGCACGAAACTGAGTCTGGACCAACTCCAATACCCGATCTAGGGGGACGCCACCCGTAATGACTACCCGCATGTCGTCTGGCTGGTAGTGGGCTCGATGAAACTGACGCATTTCTTCGGGCGACCGTTCTTGCAAAATTTCGGGGGTGCCCAGCACCGAACGTCCGTAGGGATGATTGCCATAGATCATTTCTGACAGCGTCTGAAAGCCTATCCAGTCTGGATCATCCCAGGATTGATGAATCTCTTCAACGACCACCTGCCGTTCTCTGACAAACTCATCGGCTGGGATCGCTGCATGGAGAAGTAGATCTGCCAGATAGGGGAGCGCATGGGCCAAATCATCGGCCGCCACGGTCATATAAAAGTGGGCATAATCATGGCTGGTTGCCGCATTGGTTAGGCCACCCCGACTTTCAATAGCCGCATCAAACATGCCGGGCAAAATTTGTTCAGTCCCTTTGAACACCATGTGTTCTAAAAAATGGGCCATCCCTGTCCAGCCATCGGGCTCGTAGCGTGCCCCGGCCTTAATCCAAACGTCTACCACCACCACAGGCGTTGTTGCAATCTCTTGGTGAATGACGGTTAACCCATTGTCTAACCGGATAACGCTGGCCGGAAATTGCGTGGGTAGCCTACCGCTATCAGAAGAATTGGAAGTAGAAACGTCAGGGGCTGAACTCAAGTTGCTCGGTGCCTACTGTAGAAGGTTTTATCCTATCGTCCTAAGTTGTTTTCGGGAATACATATTTTTCTAACAGGACTAACCTGTAATAAATAGTAAGAAGAGAAAATCCAACACAGCGACTATTTGTCCGGATGAGTCTATTTACCTAGGTTCTAGGCAAACTGTTGTAGCGGATTTAACTAGTTACAGAAGGTAGGAATGGGAGCTAATGGTATCCGTAGCGTCTAAAAAAACAAAAGGCTGAGTTGCGATCGCAGCCCAGCCTTTTGTTGGAATAGATAACCGTAAATGAAAAAGTGATGTGTTGGCGGCTCGCCAAGGGACAGCCAGAAGTCTGTGGTCAAAAAGAACCGTTTCCTGAAAAGCCCCTCACCTCTTCATTTCAGCATTTGCTCCCGACTGTTTACAACGCGTTGGATAACGGCGAAAACAAAATAAACCATGAGTAGATAACTAAGCGCGAGCAGCAATATCAGCAAAGGGGTGAAGGAGTGAGTCATTGACGTAGCCGGGGTGAGAGGAGCAACAAGGACGATCTGCATGCCAAAAGCAGGCAGCAGGAAATAGCAGCGCGTGGCTGGCTCAAATTAATTAGGATGCTCAGAAATTAAAGAAGCCTTAATACCAGAATTACCCAGCGTCATACGTGTTGCAGTATCGCTCGTCACTCCATACGCACTTTCGTGGGTACATGCACCAATAAAGGCTGTGACCAATTGCCTGTGCGAAACATCACCCTGCTGACCCAGTCATAGGGGCAGTCAAATAATTGCCTCACGTCAGTGAATCTTCTTGCCATGGGTATTGTCTACCCGAGGCAATGGCAACACGCTGGCGAATAAACCTAGTGGCTCTAGCAGCCTTTGATGACGCTAGAACAAAACTACTAAGCACCAGTCATCAACTTTGTTTATGAAATTTTCCAATTCCTATCACTAGATTAACATAAGCATTTGTTATTTACATAGACCTGATTAAAAAAATGAAATAAAAATATCTAATCAATGCTAGCCAGATCGTTCTTTTTGTGGGGTGCAATGCTGTGGGGGCCGTAAACCCAGGATTCATGGGGTCTTCCACAAAATCTAAATTGATTTACGACACCAACTGAGCCGTTAGCTTAGAATGAATATGGATTGCTTAAAATTTCGTAATCTAGCTGTCTGAGCATTTTCTCCCATGACTTCAACAACATCGCTGTTTGCCCCCGTCGAAGCAGATCTGAGGCTGCTGACGGATAACCTGAAGCAGCTGGTCGGTGCTCGGCATCCCATTCTCTATGCTGCGGCAGAGCATCTCTTTGGCGCTGGCGGGAAGCGTATTCGACCTGCGATTGTGCTACTGCTGGCACGGGCTACGGTGATGGAGTCCGAAATACCCGCTAGACATTTTCGCCTGGCTGAAATTACTGAGATGATCCATACCGCTAGCCTGGTCCACGATGATGTAGTGGATGAGTCTTCGCTACGGCGCGGGGTGCCGACAGTCCACAGTAGTTTTACCAATCGCGTGGCGGTTCTGGCTGGGGATTTTCTGTTTGCTCAGTCATCCTGGCATCTGGCTAATCTAGATAATCTGACCGTGGTTAAGCTGCTCTCCCGCGTCATTATGGATCTGGCGGAGGGTGAGATCCAGCAGGGATTAAATCGCTTTGACACGACGTTGTCTATCGATGCCTACCTGATGAAGAGCTACTACAAGACAGCGTCGCTGATTGCCAATAGCTGTAAGTCGGTGGGTGTGCTCAGTCAGACCTCTGATGCCATGGCCGAATCGTTCTATCAGTATGGTCGGAGTCTGGGGCTGGCGTTCCAGATTGTGGATGACATTTTAGACTTTACTGGGTCTGAAGAGGTTCTGGGTAAGCCTGCGGGGTCTGATCTGCTGAGTGGCAACCTCACGGCTCCGGTACTTTATGCCATGGAAGAAACGCCCTATCTAGCAACCTTGATTGACCGGGAGTTTGCCCAGGACGGAGACTTTGACGAAGCGATGGCGTTGGTAAAATCTAGCCGTGGTATTGAGCGGTCGCGAGAGCTAGCAGCACAGCATGTGGAGCGGGCGGGCGAAAATTTGGCAGGACTACCTCAGTCAGAACCCAAGCGAGCATTGGAAGCGTTGTCGAGCTATGTTCTGAGCCGGTTGTACTAGTGCCGAGGGCATTTTGCCCGTTGTCTAGATACCCAGGCTATTCTGAATTCCTTTAGTACCCTATACTTTCGGCTGAGAGCTTGTTGATGAGCTGTAATGCTGTGCTGGGGCGATGGTCCGGAGGTGGGAATGAATAATCCGGTGAATCCAGTGGTGTGTCTGGGGGAAATTCTAGTTGATAGCTTTTGGGTAGGGGACCAGGATAAGAAAATGTCGTTGCCGGGGGGCGCGCCCGCCAATGTGGCCTGTGGGCTGGCAAAGCTGGGGACATCGTCAGAGTTTATTGGGGCGGTTGGAGTTGATGCTTGGGGCCAAGCTCTGGGCCGCTTGCTGAGCGATCTGGCGGTGGGCGCGCGCGGGCTACAGCGTCATCCCACGGCCCCTACGCGTGAAGTTTATGTGCTAACGGATGAAACGGGAGAGCGATCGTTTGCTGGATTTTCGCTGCCCGATCCGGCGGGGTTTGCGGATGCCCATTTAATTTGCGATCGCATCGATCCTCGCCTATTTACTGGGGCAAAATATTTGGTGCTTGGCACCCTGGGGCTGGCCTATCCCGAAACCCGAGAGTCGATGCTGCAGGCGGTGGAGTGGATTCAGCAACAAGATGGTCGGGTGGTGCTAGATGTTAACTGGCGACCAATGTTTTGGGAAAATCCGGCCCAGGCCATAGGCCCAGTCAACGATTTGCTAAAGCATGCGTCGTTCTTAAAGCTATCGGATACGGAAGCGCAGTGGCTGTTGGATACCACTGACCCGGTTGCGATCGCAGCCCAGCGCCCCTACTTAGAAGGCGTTATGGTGACTGCTGGGGCCGCTGGATGTCGCTACTACCTGGGCGGTCACAGTGGCCATGTGCCTGGGTTTGATGTCGATGTTGAAGATACAACCGGTGCTGGGGATGCCTTCGTCGCCGGGTTTCTACATCAGCTATGTACTCTGGGACGCAGCTGCTTATTAGATGCCGACTGTGCCCACGGGATGGTGCGCTATGCTAGCGCCGTTGCCGCCCTGACGACGACACGGGCGGGGGCGATTGCCGGTCAGCCCACCCCCAGAGAAGTCGACGCATTCTTGTTTTTGAGAAAATAACCATTTCCCATGGCCCAAGAAATCGAGCGTAAATTCCTAGTCCAAAGCGATACTTGGCGTTCCCTTGCGGCGGGGCGCTACTACTGTCAGGGCTACCTTCCTACCCAAGGCAAACAAACGGTGCGGGTGCGCATTATTGGTGACCAGGGTTATCTCACCTTAAAGGGGCCAGCGATAGGTATTAGCCGTTCTGAGTTTGAATATGAGATCCCTCTAGCAGATGCCCAAGCGATGTTAAGCGAACTCTGTCAAACGCCCCTAATTGAGAAACATCGCTATCACATTCCTCTGGGTAACGTGGTTTGGGAGGTAGATGACTTTTTAGGAGAAAACCAGGGTCTGATCGTGGCAGAAGTCGAGCTGGCCCATGCCGAGCAAGTGGTTGAACTGCCTGGTTGGATTGGGGAAGAAGTGACGGGTGACCCTCGGTATTACAATGCCAGCCTGGTTAGAAACCCATTTAAGAATTGGGGTCAGCCTAGTAAGAGCCCTTAAATATTCTCTGGGACTGGTTTCTGGCTAGGCGATGCTCTCCCGGCATTTGAGAGAGGCCATGGCCATTGCCGTTGCTGAAAGTTTTATTGGGGTCAGTAAAGGGAGGGACAAAGGCATGGCGCTCAGAGTCATAGGCCAGAATGCTGCCGTCATTGATGTTATAGATCCAGCCGTGAAGCGATAAATCACCTCTATGAAGCATTGAGCGAACGGCAGGATAGGTACGCAGGTTCTCAATCTGTGTGAGGACATTTTCGCCCACTAGCATGTCCAACTTGTCGGCTTTCTCTAAGTCGCCGTAATTATCTTCGACTAGCTGGCGGGTTGCCTCTGTGTGGATGAGCCAGTTGTAGACTAGGGGCATTTTGGCTTCGAGGTTGCCGATTTGCAGTAGGCCCTTCATGGCACCACAGCTAGAATGTCCGCAAACAATAATGTGGTCGACGTTTAAGGATTTCAGGGCGTATTCAATGGTGGCCCCTTCCCCACCGTTGGTGGCCCCAAATGGCGGCACGATGTTGCCTGCATTGCGAATGACAAATAGTTCGCCAAGCTCAGCTTGAGTGATGAGTTCTGGCTGCACCCGTGAATCAGAACAGGTAATGAATAAGGCGTTTGGACTTTGCCCTTTGGCTAGGGAGGCCATCAGCTTCTTATGCTCAGGAACGTAGGTATCCTGAAACTGACGCAGACCCCGCATTAACTTTTTCATTGTCCTTAGTCCTCAGTACCTATTCCCTGGGCGACGGCTGCCCTTTAATTCTTATCCCATATCTTTAGAGTGCTGAGTGCAAAGTTTTACTTATGAGTATGATTAGGGACCAAGTCGGAACCCCCAAGGATCAGGTACGTAAGGTGTCTGATCCTTGGGGGATATTTCTCTATGTAGAATTTTTGTGCTGTGGGTCTGAGTAATTCCCCAAATCGTCGCTATGATGCGTAGGGCTTTTTGTTTTTATGGCTAAACTCTATGACCGATTTGCCTGCCATTAAGGCGATATATACCGATGGTGCTTGTTCGGGAAATCCCGGTCCGGGGGGATGGGGGACGGTGATTTATTTTGCCAATGGTCAAATCCAGGAGTTGGGGGGCCATGCGGCGGGGACGACGAATAATCGGATGGAAATGCAAGCTGCGATCGCAGCCCTAGAATTCCTCAAGCAGCATGATTACGACACGGCCATCGAACTCAACACCGACAGCAAGTACCTCATCCAGGGCATCACTCAGTGGATGCGTGGCTGGAAGCGTAAAGGCTGGAAAACAGCCGCTGGAAAAGCCGTCCTCAACAAAGACCTATGGCTAACCCTAGATGATCTGACCCAAAGCCTCAAAACCGATCAAAGCGTTGACATCGATTGGAAATACGTCAAAGGTCATGCAGGTAATGTGGGCAACGAACGCTGTGACGAAATTGCCCGCTCATTTTCCCACAAGCGCCCCATTAGCCTAAAACAATCCAGTGACAGTGCGTCAGCCTCTGTCACGTCAAAGCCTGGGGCTAACGCTTCACCCAAAACGAATTCAGAGACAAAATCTCCTCAGCCAACAGAAATTCCCTTACCCAAAATCGACACCACCCTCAGCGATATGTCCGACACCCGAATTAACCGCGTTAGCAATATGCTCACATTGCTAAAAACGGCCGATGAGCTAGCTCAGCAAGGCTATTTAATTACCACGTCCGAGCTAGTCGTGTTAACTGGAGTGTCTGCGGCTGAACTGGCCAAACGCGGTGATGATTGGACCTGGCGCAACTGGACAGTTTCCTGTGTCAGTGGAGAGTCCGATCAAGAAAAGTTCTGGCAGCTAGAAAGAATTGAGGATTGATTTTGTAGGAGGAGTCTACGGTTGACCCACCTGGGAGTCTCTCCCAGAAGATATTTAGTTCAAATTAGTCCAAAGCAGACAGTCCTGTGAGTACACTCCCTCATGGATGCGCTGCGTTGGGGATGCTGCATAACTGCGAAACCGGCTGCGTGGGGCTCCTCCGAGCGCCCCACACCCCAAAAGCGAGGGGGTTAAGCCCCCCGAGGGCCAACGAAAAAAAATTAACAAAATAACAGAGAGGGAGTTAGGGGGGGAGGGGGGGTGGGTTTTAATTT
>CALBPH010000446.1 GCA_937899365.1 uncultured Leptolyngbya sp. | reverse complement strand
TAGACGTTTTTATTCCCCAGGTCTTCTACCGTTTGGCTAATCGACACGACACAGACCGAGCTGATATATCCATCGATCATTCAACCATACAGACGATCGTCAGAGTGATGTGGAACAAGTTTAAGGAAAATTTAGACAACGTCCTCATGTATATAAATTTTCTAATTTGTTGTGTCAGGTCTTACCTATGAAAAATCTTTCTGATGCATAATTGAGCATACTATAGTCATATATACTGAGGCTTCTCAGTTATGCATCAGTAGATTAATTAAATTTGTTCCACTTACGAAGAAAAATTCATAAATCGCCCAAAGCAACTATCTCTCTAAATTATTAGGTATTTATCTACTCCACAGTTCGATTTTTAACCTGTTGCCTTAGCTGAAAAGCTGAAGGGTTAACTGTATAAATAATTGCAATAGCATCGTAGCGCTTGCCTAGGAAACTATTGCAGTTTCAACCTTGGCCCAGGTTGGCATTGATGCTAGCCCTGGTATTTGTTCCCTAAACGGTTGTGGAGTTTTAGTTTACATATTGTCAGTTTTTAATCTCTCCTATGACTAAAAGAATCTTGTTGGTAGAGCATGACAAACCAACGTGTAGAATGCTACACCAGCAGCTTACTCAGCACGGATATGGCGTAGTC
Organism: uncultured Leptolyngbya sp.; assembly: GCA_937899365.1. GTDB lineage: Bacteria > Cyanobacteriota > Cyanobacteriia > Phormidesmidales > Phormidesmidaceae > Leptothoe. The sequence goes on along the minus strand of CALBPH010000446.1, from coordinate 3,462 downwards.
ATTGCTTCTGACGGAGGTGATGAGGGGATTTTGATGGCGGTGACTGAATCGCCAGATCTAATTTTGGTTGCCACCGATTTGCCTGTGATTGATGGTTGGCAAGCCATCAAAATCCTCAAAGCATCTACGGTAACCCAGCAAATTCCTGTCATGGCACTGATGTCACCTCTGACAACAAGTGAGGAATGGGGCAAAATATCTGAATCTGGCTGCGATGATTATGAGCTTAAGCCCGTTGATCTAACCAGCGTTTTAGATAAAATTAACGCTTTGCTCGATCCGTCTCCGGCTTTAGGGCAACGGAAAAAGCCAGCTGAATTAAACCAGCCGCTGTTTCAAAATCACCTGGGCGCTTCTCCCATCTCCAGCGAGGTTCAATCCCTAAAGCGTTTGTCCGAGGCAACCGGGAGTGCGGGTGCAGGCGTATCCGGTGAGTCCATGGTGGTTTATGTGGATGATAGTCCGGTCGATAGCCAGGCCATGGCGAAGATTGTACGCAATGCTGGCTACGGCTATGACAACATTACCGAACCGTTAGAAGCCATTCCCATTTTGTTAGAGCTGAGACCTAAACTCATTTTTCTGGATTTGGTCATGCCCTATACCAATGGCTACGAACTCTGTGCTCAGATTCGACGCACATCTACCTTTAAAAAAACCCCCATCATTATTGTGACCAACAATGATGGCATTATCGATCGGGTTCGTGCCAGGTTCGTCGGGGCATCAGGCTTCTTTAGTAAACCCGTCCGAGAAAAACGAGTCTTAAAGGTGCTGCAAAAACATCTGGTGCTGCTTCAAACCGAGTCCAGTTTTTCCCCAGATAAACTCTCTGTCTGATCTTCTGATCTACCTATAACTATTTCGTGATCCATCCAATATGTCATCTAGCGCGGTCAGTCAACTAGAGTCAATTCTGGCGCTACAGTCAGATCCCCTTGGCTTAGAGCCCATTCCTGAAGACACACGTCAGCGGTTTTTACGATTTAACCTTTCCGGTACCAATAAAACATTGCTGCCCTTGGAGGTTGTAGCTGAGGTACTACAGTTAGATCCGGTGGAAATTTTACCGGTACCTGAGGTGTCGGCCTATCTGTTGGGTGTGTATAACTGGCGAGGAGAAATCCTCTGGCTGGTGGATCTAAATGTGCTGGTGGGAGATGCTCCTTTATGGCATCAGACTCCGTTTTTAGAACAGCCAATGCTGTTAATTGTCGAATCTGGAGAGCGTCGGGTGGGTCTGGTGGTAGAACAGGTGGACGATGTGGAACTGGTGGCTCCTGAAGAGATCCATCCGCCAACCGAGCTTTACTCCACGACCTTAGCTCACTTTGTCATGGGCTACTTGCCAAACCATGGAGGCACCGTACTGGATGTGGATGTGATTGTTGAACGCTCACTCCAAGCCCCTCCCTAATCTCTTCTCAATGATTGAACGGTACTGTCTCCGTCTGGGATGGAACCCGGTATAGCGGCTCCAAGCATGAGTTTACGTCCTGAAACTACACACTACTAAGGTTACATATGGTGAACATTTCAAATAACAGTTCCGACGAACTGGTCACAACAATTGATAATCCATCCAGCGAATCAGCTGGGGCAGAGTCTTATCCAGAACTGATGCTGGCGGCCGATGATCTCACCCTGGGGACAACGTCGGACATACCCACTGAGCTGGCCTTAGCTGTAGAGTCTATTCCCTTTCCTCGCAGCCAGAGTAGACGACCGTTTGCGATCGCAAACGCCATGGCCCAAGCCACAAACCTGGAAAACCTTTACCAAATCACCGTCACCGAACTGCGTAAGCGGTTTGCCGTTGACCGGGCCCTAATCTATCAGTTCCAATCCGAGGCCCAGGGCAACGTCATCGCCGAATCCCTCACCACCGGCTATAGCCCCACCCTGGGGCAGCCCCTACCGGCCCTCGCCTTTGGTCGCGAAACCAATCAGCTCTATCAGCAGCAGGCCGTCGTCAGCATTAACAACGTCTCTAACGATGCCGTTACCCCCTACCAGGTGCAGCTGTTCCAGAGCTTTCAGGTCCAGGCAAGTTTAAGCCTGCCCATTCTAGTTAATGAGCAAGCCTGGGGATTGTTAGTCATCCAAAACTGCAAGGGGCCTCGCCAGTGGAACGATAGCGAAATTGCCCTGCTTTACCAGGTGGTTACCGAACTCACCCTCAAACTCCAGGCCAACGAGCTACAGCAGCAAAGCCAGCAGTTAGTTATCAGTGAGCGCCTTGGTATCTACCTTGTCCAAACAATTCGCGTCGACCCCAACACACAGCACGTCTTTGATAGCATTACACGCACCCTACGACAGTTCCTCAAATCTGATCGGGTAGCCATTTTCCAGTTTCAGACCGATGCCGAAAATACCGCTGCCAACAACGGTGATGTCATTGCCGAGAACGTCCACGGTGATTTTGTCCACATCAAAGATGTCCCCGTCAACGACTACGGCTTTGAAAAGCAGATGCTCGACGCCTATCGCCAGGGGGACTGCTGGGTGGCCGCCGATGTTCAAACCCAAGGGCTGCCTGAGCAACACATGGACGTATTGACCCAGTTCCAGGTGCGCTCCAGCTTGGTGGTGCCCCTACGCCAGGCCGACAGCCTATGGGGTCTGCTGGCCATTCACCAGTGCAGCGGACTACGCCAGTGGCAAGAGACAGAAGTCGCCTTTGTCCAGCGCGTGGCCAGTCAGCTAAACCTGGCCCTAGAACAGACAGAGTATCGCCACCAGGTCCACAACATGGCAGTCCAGGAGAAACTCATCTCCAAAATTACCGAGCGTCTGCGTAAAACCACTGACCTGTCTGAGACATTGCAAGCAACCGTTTGCGATATTCGCCGCATCGTCAAGGCTGACCGCGTGGGGCTATTCCAGTTTGATGTAGCCGCCAACTATGCCGTCGGTGAATTTGTCGTCGAGGACGTGGCCCCCGGTGTGTTTTCGGCCATGGCTGCTAAGGTCAAAGACCACTGCTTTGCCGAAGACCAAGCGGAAAACTATCGCAAAGGCCGTCACTGGGTGGTCAATGACATCACCGCCTTAGATCTGCCCGACTGCCTGGTGGAACTGCTTTCCCAACTCCAGGTGCGCGCCAGTTTGGTGATACCCCTCCTCAAAGGCAATATTCTCTGGGGTCTCTTCTGCATCCATGAGTGCCACGGTCCCCGCGTCTGGCAAGACTCCGAAGTCAAGTTTGCCAAACGTATTGGGGCTCAGCTCAACTTAGTGCTCCAGCAGGCAGATTATTTAGACCAGGTAAAAGAGAAAAACCAGCAGCTAGAACAGGTAGCCACCCAGGAGCGGCTGATTACCAAAATCACCGAGCGATTGCGCAAAACCACCGACCTGCCTAAAACCCTCAAAGCAACGGTGCACGACATTCGCAATATGCTGGCAGCTGACCGGGTAGGCCTATTCCAGTTTGATGTGGCCGCCAACTACAGCGTT
>CALBPH010000445.1 GCA_937899365.1 uncultured Leptolyngbya sp. | reverse complement strand
TAAATATCTTCTTTAAAGGTGAGCACCAGGGTGGACGCGTACTGTTCAAGTACGGTTTGTCGAAACGTTTGGGCCGCCACGGGGGGCCAGTGACCATTACCTACGGCTGTGGCCGCCGCACTAACTGCGGTGCCCGTCAGGGCGGCTAGCTCTTCTACAAATTCGATGCCCGCATCACCGGCAGCCACATGACAGGCCAACAACGTTAGCTGTGCCGCCTCGGCTGTTCTAAACCAGCTGCGCAGATGATGGGCGTAGTGCTCTAGGTTGCCTAGCTCTAGTCTGCCAGCCCCCAGCTGTAGCTCCCCCGGAGCACCGTGGGCCACCAGGGTAAGCGATGCCGCTGGACGATGGTGAATCAGCTCACTAATTTGCTCAATGCCGTCGCGGTCTGGGTCAAGCACATGGGCGGTGATGCCAGGGCGTAGTCCGGCTAGCAGCAGGGGTAATTTATCCACGCGACTATCAAAAATCGCTAGGGCCGTTTCGTCAATTTGGACCTGCTGCCCCATGGGCTGACGACGATCAGACTTAGCGGTAACTATAGAGGATGTCATAGGAGCTTATTTATAAACTGGGATCGGTAAGTCCGAGGGGAAATACAGACCAGACGTCAGACAAACAAAGACGAAGACTGATTTTTTCCTATCCACATGTCCAGTCAGCTCTTAGACCGTCAGCATTCTGAGACGGGAGTCATGATAAATAACACCCGAGGTTTACGTAACTTTATGGGACTCACAAAATGCCGCTGCTGATTTAGAGGATGAACCGATCGGTTAGATCGGCTATGTGACAGTATCTTGCAGATAAAATCATCCCGAGGATCAGCAACGCCCACAAAATTTAGATCGAACAAGCGGCGGGGTGCTTGTCCGAGCTCCCCTTAGATTTAGTTAGATCGAGACTCACAATCTTTCTTAGGGAAGATACTGGCTAAATAAAGGGGGAAAGCCCTTATGATGTAGCCTGACCACGGGTATCCCTTTGCCATGTTGAATAGCGCTTTGCCTGACTTTCACAGTGTGTTGGCCACTGCAGCCGCGGCCGCAGAGATGGTAGTTGAAAATGAAGCCATTGAAGAAAATCTGCGTCAGTTTTTGCTGGTGCTATCGGTTTCCCTGGGGGTTGCCACCCTGTCACGAGTTGTCAGCTGGTTGCGCAATATCCCCTATACGCTGTTGCTGTTGCTGGTGGGGTTGGGGCTGGCCGTGCTCGATGTGCGGTTGGTGAACCTGTCGCCCGAGCTGATTTTGTTTATTTTCTTGCCACCGCTGCTGTTTGAGGCGGCTTGGAATATTAAGTGGGAGAACCTAAAGCGAGACTGGGTACCGATTGTGCTCTACGCCATCATTGGGGTGGTGATTTGTGTCGGGGGGTTGTTTTGGGGACTCGTTAATGTGGCCGGAGCGTCCCTGGCAACGGCGCTGCTGGTGGGGGCTAGCCTATCGGCCACCGACCCGGTATCGGTGGTGGCGCTGTTTCGAGAGTTGGGGGTGAATAAGCGGCTCACCACCTTGATGGAAGGAGAAAGCCTTTTTAATGACGGAGTGGCCGTTGTGGCCTTTAACCTGCTGCTGGGAATCGCCCTTGGGGTAGAGCAGTTTAACCTGTCGGTGACGATTGCCCAGTTTTTAGTGTTTACCGGTATTGGTATTAGTATTGGGGCGCTGATTGGGTTTGGGATTTCGTTTTTAACCCAGCGGTTTGACCTGCCCCTGGTGGAGCAGTCTCTGACGCTGGTGTCGGCCTACGGCACCTACATTGTGGCGGAGGAGCTGGGGGGCTCTGGGGTCATTGCGGTGGTGACCACGGCGCTGATTTTAGGGAACTTTGGGTCGCGTATTGGCATGAACCCACGTACGCGGCTGGTGGTCTCTGAGTTTTGGGAGTTTCTGGCCTTTTTTGTTAACTCCATTGTGTTTTTGTTGATTGGCGACCAGGTGCGGTTTAGTACCTTGGGTAACTATACGGAATCGATTGGCATTGCGATCGCAACCATGCTTCTGGCCCGTCTAATCAGCGTCTTTGGTCTGAGCTTCTTTAGCAACATGATCACCCCAGACAATGAGGATGTTCGTTGGCAAGAGCAAACGGTGCTGTGGTGGGGCGGTTTACGCGGGTCCGTATCCGTCGCCCTGGCCCTCAGCGTCCCCGCCGCCCTAGCAGAACGAGAAGAAATTATTGCCACAGTCTTTGGCGTCATGCTATTTACCCTGCTAGTCCAGGGGTTAACCACTAAGCCCCTATTAGAAGCCCTAAACCTATTGGGAGACGACCAGCCCCTGCGCCAAAAATACATGCAGAGCGTGGCCCAGCGCGTTGCCCTAAACCGAGTGATCAGTCGTCTAAAAGAACTCATGGATCGGCAGGAGGTGGATGCCGAATTTGGTCGCTATCAGCTAGCCCTTGTGGAAGGCCAGCTGGAAAAGCTGCAAGAAAAAATGCGGAAGATGCGGGCCACCAATCCCGATCTACAAGCATTTGCCTCAGAACAGCTAAAAGAGGAACTCCTGGCCATCGAATCGGACACCTATGCCGAGTTTATCCGCGCAGGTCAAATTAAAGATGAGTTAGCGCCGTTATTACAAAAGGTTTTGGCCGATTAGGGCAGATTAGTATTGATAGCCTTGGCCATATTGGTCAGGCCATTTGTTATGAATTCGGGACTTTAGGTAATTTCAAGCACCCCATATACGCCATATGTACTAGCGAATACCCCTAGCCATATCAATTTACCTAGATCAAGGAACCCACAGGCCCCATCTGTCATCATGTATCCCAGTCAACAACTATTTATGACAAACTCAATTATTTAATTTGTATTGAGTCAGGATTACAGATATTCAACTTTGTATATGGTGCTGGTGTATGCGGTGTTGGTGATGTTTCGATAAGCACTCAATGGTTACATAGACGTGCTTTACACTGAGACGCTCCGGCCCCATCGGCATATCGTGCTCCACCGGGGCACTGTCAACAGCCAGCCAGTTTATTCCAGGTATAGGAGTTTTTATGAAAGCGTTTGTAACTGGCAGCACCGGTCTGCTCGGTAGCAATCTAACCCATCTATTATTAAATCAGGGCTTTGAAGTAATTGCGCTAACGCGTGAGTTGACCAAAGCCAGCAAGATATTGGGGGAGCATCCGAGTTTAAAGGTTATCCAAGGCGATCTACAGGAAGTCAATGGCTTTGCCCAGCATCTCAAAGGCTGTGATGTCCTTTTCCATACAGCATCCTACTTTCGAGAATCCTTTGACTACGGCGACCATTGGCAGCAGCTTAAGGCCATTAATGTAGATGCCACGATTCATCTGCTAGAAGCGGCTGAAAAAGCCGGGGTTTCCAAGGCAGGTCATCTCAGTCGCGCCTGCGGCCGCGCCGGTATTATCCGTGGCGGCGCCCCCAGTAATGAGTCAACGCCATTCCAGGAATTCAACCATAAGAATCCTTACTTTAAGAGTAAGTTGATGGCCGAAGAAGCCATTTCTAATTTTCTAAAATCCCACAGTCTGCCCATTGTGCTGATTTTGCCAGCGGGCATGATGGGCCCCTACGATGCGGCCCCCACCGAGATGGGACTCAAAATTCTTAAAAATCTAAAATGCAATACTCACCAGGTGCAGAGCGGAGGAATTCCCAATTAAGATGCACGAGATGTGGCCATGGCCATGCTTTCCGCTGTCTATTCGGGTCAGCCCAACGAACGCTACCTGGTAACCGGTGGGTACTACTCGGTGGATGAGATTATGCGTAATCTATCCGAAGCCAGCGGTCAGCCGGTGCCCAACAAAAAGCTACCCCGGTTTGCAGTCCGTCTGTGGGCCATGATTCAAAACATAGTCGGACGGATAAAGGGTCAAAAGCCGTTTCTGCCCGGAGATATGGTGCGGGTCATGCTGTCGAGACAGTGGTTTGATGCATCCAAAGCGGCCCAGGGACTTAAAACCTCCTATCGCCCGCTCAAAGACACCATTAAAGACACGGTGCAGTGGTATCAGAAAAATGGGTACATCCGGGACGTTTAGCCATCGGTCGATTCAAAGGTTTGGCCAACTGTTGCCATAGCCTGATCTGCTGCCCCCTTGCCCCCCATTCTGGTGTCCCT
>CALBPH010000444.1 GCA_937899365.1 uncultured Leptolyngbya sp. | reverse complement strand
TGGCGATTATGGGGGGCAGCAACGGTGGGCTGCTGGTGGGGGCCTGTATGATCCAGCGCCCCGATTTGTTTGCAGCGGCGCTACCGGCGGTGGGGGTAATGGATATGCTGCGGTTTAATCAGTTCACCATTGGCTGGGCCTGGGAAAGTGACTATGGCTCACCGCAAAATCCTGAGGAATTTGAGGCACTTTACGCCTATTCCCCCCTACACAATCTAACGCCCAGCAACTATCCGACTACCCTAATTACAACCGCTGACCACGATGATCGGGTAGTGCCAGCCCACAGCTTTAAATTTGCAGCCGCACTCCAAGCCGCTCACCAGGGCGACAATCCGGTATTGATCCGCATTGATACTAAAGCCGGTCACGGTGCAGGCAAACCAACCGCTAAGATCATCGAGGAGGTGGCCGATAAATGGGCGTTTTTAGTCAAGGTTTTAGATTCTGAAGAGACGAGTTTAACCGTTTGAAATTCCGTAGCAATCGATAAGCAGTAAGCAATCTTGTAGGGGCACTCCCTTGTGGATGCCCTTCGATACCGGGTGCTATCAGTCAGGATTTAGCATCAGATATCGCAGTCTCCTGTAATTTTTGCTAGCAATCAAAAGCTGTGGCTAGAAATAACTCCTTAACCACAGCTTTTTGCTTTTTCTGTCTATTATCTGTTCTTTGTATTGAAAGATGCGTCAGTCAGATAGGGCCGCTTGCCCATCAAACAGACGATCAGAATCCGTTTCTAGGATGCTGCTACTGTTTCAGCCACATCATCCGATAAACTGCCCTTGGTCTTGGCTTCCTCATCCGGGACGGAGGAAATCTCTTCAGGAATTTCAAATCGACAGCTACCACAGCGTAAATAAGAACCAGATTTGCTAGCGTGGCGCAACAGCCGAACACCACAACAGGGGCACAGTTCCATCAGCATAAAAAACCTCATTGAAAATAGTTTGCTTATTATCTTTTTGTCAGTAACCTAGACTACTGACAAAAAATCGTCTGTTGCTCTGAGTGTAAATTTATGGATTATGACAAGGGGAAAATACTCTAGCAGACCGTGTATTTAAGCCTTTAGAGAAATATTCGTCATGCTTTCGACATCAAAACAACAGGCAATACAGTCGTGACATGCTCAGTGATTGAATTTCAGGGATACAGACAATTTTGGCTATCGGTTTATAGATAGAACAAGCGATAACGCCATCAAGGACACACTTAACACCTTCTAGATATGAGCATCTGCTCATACTGTACGTAACGATACTACACACACTGTCTATACAATAACAATTGTATTTTTTTCTTGCCACACCATAAAAAACAAGCTGGAGTCACCTTTTTGTGGTATGTGACTCCAGCATTGGCTGACTATTTAAGATCGCGAGTGGGGGCCGTCTGATTTCTATCTGTTGGCCTCTATCTGCCGGTCTTTATCTGTTAATCACACGTTTAGGACCTGGCAGCATCTGTTTGCTGGTTAAGTATTTATGGAGTTCATGGGCATTTAATCGACAGAGATCCTTTGCCAGCTCATTGACTGACATTGTTGACGGTACATGACTGGCAACAGACTCACGCAGATTGCCTAAAATGTGGGGCTCTGCCACCAGGATAAGATGGCTGCTGGCGGAGGTTTGGGTGATTGTACTGATGTGCTGCAAGACTTTATTGGCAAAGCGTCGATTGATCTCTGTAGACTGCGTTGTCTTTTCATGACGATTGCCGTGGTGCTTACGCCCAATTAGGTTGTTGGGCGTTCCTTTTGTCGCTATGGGTTTTTCAGCATTATTCAGGCTACTGTGCTCGGTTAAATGAGGTCCTGATTGTCCGTCATCAGATAACTCAGCGGCTGCAAGGGTAAAAAAGCGAGCGTGGACACCATTTACAACCGTAACAAGATATGAGCGCATACCTATGATCCTAGCTATTTGTATTGGGAATCACATTGATTCTAGCAGTGGAATTCTGTTGACTTACCAACCTTGGTTGCAGCTTTAATAGCGTGACGTATTTATTCATACTTTAGAAAAATATGTATCATTCGCTTAACTATTGTGAAATTAAATTTTCTGATTAAGATTAAATGTGGAGAGTCATTAAGAAAATCTTGTAAAAGCTTGGTCACCTATGGTTACTGATTCGGGGACGCATCTCTTTCAACGGCCAACCCATCCAAACAGACTGCGATGGAGTCGAATTCTTCTCATGCCTGTGGCGTTTTTTGTGTTAACGAGTCGTGTCGAAGCTCAACAGGTGCGTTTGATACAAGCTCCGGCCCCCTATAACGGCTGTAATTTACGCAGTGGCGGAGGCACTCAGTACAGTGTTTCAGGTGTGTTTCGTAACGGTACCTCGGCCACACTCCTGGGAGAGTTTGGCGGTGGCTGGTACAGGGTGCAGGTGCAGCAGCAGGTTGGTTGGCTGGCGCGGCAGTGTCTGGGGCTTTAGTCTGGGGCTCTGGTTCTATTGGCAACAGCTAGCTGAGTAGCCGGGTATTGAGCTATGTGTCTGCGGTAAGGTCAGCCTGTTTATGGGTGTCTATAATAGGTGCTCTGACCTAAAATAATGACCAGCCGTTTACATCGATTTTGGCTATGGATTTTGATACTTTGACCGAATTTATTCAGAAAAGCTTTCGGGTCTCTTTGGGAGCAGCAGCGTCTGCGGTTGAGGCTATTCAAGATCCGCAGGCATCCGCTACTAAATTTTCTGACATTGGGACGGATTTTGACCGTCTGGCCGATGAGCTGGAGGTAAAGGGCGCGCTGACGGAGAAGGAAGCTCGGGAGTTTGTTGACAACGTTAGCAGTAATTTTGATGGTCAGTGGCCCAATCCATTTGCACCGTCTCCAGCTAGCAGCGCCACCGTAAATACAGTGGCTAAACCTGTTGTAGATACAGGCATACAGGCTGAAATTAAGGCTCTGACTGAGCAGCTATCGACCATTCGTCAGGAAATTGATCAGCTGAAGGCTCAGGGGTCTTAGGTAACAGCAAGCGATAAATGGGGTAACGAACCCGTTCAGCGGATCAGAGTTTTTGGTCTGTAACGGCCTAAAGTCGGTCTAAAACTGATTTGTATGTCTGGGCGTTGCTGATCCTCGGGATGATTTTTATCTGTAAAGTGCTGCCCTACGGCATATTTAACCGATCTGTTCATCCTCTAAATCAGCAACGGCTATGCCTGTGTCGTTAGACCGGGGTGTTTGTTCACCTCGGTCTAATCTTTTTAGGTGGCTGCTCTGATGTTTCAGCTAGGTTGGGGAGTGGCCAGATAAATTTTTCTAATCTGCGAAATTGCTAGTTGTTGCGGTGTAGACATGTTGGGAGTATTCCTGACGTTATTCCGGTAAGCATCACATGAAGCATTTTGCAGTTTTGATTCGGCTGTTGCGCGATCGCAACCAGTTTCTTGAAGATATCCGTCACGATGTCAAATTGGAGCGCAAAATCTTTTCATTACTGGTGGTCAGCTGTATTTTCTTTGGTGTGTATGGAGCCATTATTGGCTCATCTAGCAGCTGGCTACAGATGCTGGCGTCGGCGGTAAAGTTGCCGGCCCTATATTTGATTACGTTGGGCATCTGTCTGCCTACGCTTTACTTTTTTGATATTCTCTTTGGCTCCAAGCTAAATTTTCGGCAATATAGCGCCATGCTAATGACCGCCGTGGCCGTCATTAGTGTGCGCTTGTTTAGCTTTGCGCCCGTGGTGCTGTTTTTTCTAATTTCTATCCAAGGGTATAACTTCTTTTTACTGCTGAATGTGGCGGTGATGGGACTGACTGGAGTGATTGGTGTGCGTCTGTTTTACCAGGGGATGCGCAAAATTGTTGGGGAAGATGCGGCGGGTGACCAGCTGCGTAACCGACTCTTGTTGGGTTGGTTGGGACTATATGCCCTGGTGGGCTCCCAGCTAGGGTGGACCCTACGCCCCTTTTTCGGCGCGCCCAATGAGCCCTTCCAAGTATTTCGGCCCGAGATTGAGGGTAATTTCTATGCTCAGATCTTTACGAGCTTAGGGTCTTTGTTAGGGTTGCAGTAAGTGTGGCTGGTGCAGAGACGTTCCATGGAACGTCTGTACAGGGTTTAAAGAGGTGGTGAGATATTCCATAGAATATCTCTATAGGCAAATAATATTGGTGGAGAGACGTTTTAGGGAACGTCTGTACATGCATGGGTGGGGTTAATCTGGACAGCCTGCGGATTACAAACCGTGATTTAGATGAGTTGACGGGGCTAGATATCAGTGATTTGTCCATGGGTTGGGGAACTCGGCCATCGGTTTTTCGACATCCGCGGCTGAGGGTAAGCTGGCTGATTAACCAGGTGATGGTGCTGACGGTGGCCCTGGTGCTGTGGTTACCGGTATGTCTGGTGGTGAGTCGCAACCTAATGGGACAGGTGATGGGCGTGTTTATGGGGGTGGGTATTGGCGGTGCGATCGCAACCACCGTTGCCCATGGTTTCTACGGCATCCACAAAGGGGCCCAGCTCCAGGTGCTCAGTCACCTGCTAGACGAGGTTGATCGCTTTAACGAAATGATTAAAGCGGTGGAGATTTTAGAGGAACTGCGCCAGGCCGATGGCTCATCTAAGCGGCTGTCATTGGACAATCCAGATGCCATTAAGGAGGCCCTCCATCTCACCCGTGAGAGTCTGGTGTGCGGTCTGATGAGCGATAAAATCATGCGCAAACATCAGCGATTTATCGCCCGTCGCCATGAGCTATTTGCCAGTATCGAAACCAACCTTTCCAGCCTACAGACACTGCAGGCATCGGACATGGCCGGAGACTACGGTCAGCTGCTCAATGAAGCTCTGCAAGTCGGTACCAGTGTCCATCAAGAACTCAGAAAACTAAACTCCAGCCCGTAAGCCCGTGCTGAGGGCTTACCGCCGTGGGGAGCTAAATGTGAGGTAAATATTAAGCTCGTTTGACAGTAGTCTGCTACGCAAACCAGTAGAGTTTAATGGATAATAGTACATATATTTCTGCTGTCATTTAGTCGTAAGCAAGTTCCTGCCTCATACGGGTTTAAAGGGCTTCAAAGGTTGTTCTTATCTATGAAAAAGACGTTTGTTCTCGATACCAATGTGCTTTTGCACGATCCTAAAGCCATTTATCGCTTCGAGGAAAATGACGTCATCCTACCCATCGCCATCATTGAAGAGCTTGACCGGTTTAAAAAGTCCCTGGATGAAACAGGACGTAATGCTCGTCAGGTATCGCGCACATTAGATAAGCTCCGTAACCGGGGGAGTCTGGTCAATGGGATTTGCCTCGATGGAGACGGTATTCTCAAAGTCTCTCTGTGTCATCAAGAAACCCTATCATCGCTGCCCCTAGAACTTGAGGGGGATAAGGCTGACAATGAGATTTTAGCCGTTGCCCTAGAGCACAAACAGCTTTGTAACTGTCCGGTGGTCTTAATCAGCAAAGATACCAATCTGCGGATAAAAGCCGACACCCTGGGACTGGCGGCGGAAGACTATGAAACCGACAAAATTGATATTGATGATCTCTATTCAGGTACCGGAGAACTCCTGGTTGATGCAGAACAGCTGAGCCAGTTGTTCCGGGGCGGTACTCTAGAGTTAGAAGGCAAGTTTTATCCCAATCAGGCCCTGACGCTGATCGATGTCAATAACCCAGCCCATACGGCATTAGCCATAGTCGATGGGGAATCGGGGCGGATCATGCCGTTGCCTAAGGTGCCCTATGCCGGTATCTCCCAGGTGCATCCCCGGAATCGAGAACAGAAGTTTGCGTTTAACCTGTTGCTAAACGACAAGATTCCCCTGGTTACCCTGGTGGGTAAAGCCGGTACGGGCAAGACTCTGTTGGCCATTGCGGCGGGTGTTCAAAAAGTCTCCGAAGATAGGATATATAGTCGTTTACTCATATCTCGTCCGGTGGTACCCATGGGGCGAGATATTGGCTATTTGCCGGGGGATGTCAATGACAAACTCACTCCCTGGATGCAACCCCTATACGACAATTTTGATTTGATTTTTGGCACCCAAGATCCGACCGGAAAACCGGCCCACTGGCGGCGGGGACATGAGGAACTGATGGAGATGGGACTGTTGCAAATTGAGGCGTTAACCTACATTCGGGGACGAACGCTGCCAAAACAGTTCTTAGTTGTTGATGAGGCGCAAAATCTCACCCCCCATGAGGTAAAAACAATATTGACTCGGGCTGGAGAGGGAACCAAAATCGTATTGACCGGCGATCCGGCACAGATTGACAACCCCTATGTGGATTCGGCTAGCAACGGTTTGGCCTACGTTGTAGAACGATTTAAGCATGAGCCGTTAGCCGGCCATATTATCTTGACTCGGGGGGAGCGCTCGGCCCTAGCGGAACGATCTACGGAATTATTGTAAGGGACGATTTTGTAGAGACGTTCCATGGAACGGCCCTACAATCGGGAACGGTGGTGTGGTGTAAAACGAGAAGGCTAGAATAGGGAATATTCGACACACTTTCGATCAATCATGGCAACTCCCCAGGGCGACTACGAACATCTGCTGGCAAAGTGCAGCGACTATCGAGGAGCTTTGGCCTTGCTCAAGCAGCACCGTCCCTATCTGGAAATGTTGCCCAGCATGCGACGGCCCCAGGAAAGTATTGTCACAATTCCATTACCCAACATTAGTATTCGCCGTGCGATCGATGGTCATTTGGGGCCAGTCAGCACCCGCCGAGATGTCGTATCGCTACCTTGTGATTCAGTTATGCTGATGTGTGACCCTGAGTGGAAAATTAAAACGGGGGTGGATGTGGTTCTGTTTATTCACCGGCCCGATGAAGACTTTTCAGAACTGTTATCGCGCTGGCGGCATACCCAAATATTGCTCTCGGAAAACTATGAGTGGCTGATGCCGATGCAGCATGAGCATTTACTCAATGAAGGGTCTGAACGTCCCTATCCTCTGTTTATTACCTTTCCTCAGACGCCAGAGCGGATTATTCGTGGCTTAAACGGAGCCGGGTTACCGGTCATTGTTTACAAGCCTACGCTGTGGAGCGATCCAGAGGAGCGGGCCGACCTGGTAGATCCGCCTCAGTTTGAGTCTGAGGAGCTGACGGATGATGGAGATGCCGCGCTGCGAGAGTGGGGCATTGATATGGACATGGAAGGCGGCGAGTAGGCTACGCTTAGAAGCCTACGAAGCCCAGGTCACCAGACGCCAATTTTAGGGATATTCGGGGTGGAGCCGTAGGCTACCTGGATGCGCGTATTCTAGGTTTGTAGACGCTTTAACAGCCCCTCTGAGGGAGTTTGGGTTTTTGAGTGTAAAAGGCTGGCTGCGATCGCATTTGAACACCCCTTGGCTGTGGCTAATGCTATTGGCGCACCTGGTGTACTGGCTGACGGCGTTTCCTAACCCGGATGAGGCCTATTACTGGCTGTGGGGACAGCATCTGGACTGGTCCTACTATGACCACCCACCGTTTCATGCCTGGATACAGGGGCTGTTTTCCCCCATTGGCCATTCCTATTTTGTGCTGCGGTTGCCGACGGTAGTGAGCAATGGGCTATTTTTTCTGACCTATTTTCAAATTTCGCGCTATCTCTACGGCCACCGAGCCCATGATGCCTGGCTCATTATCTTGCTGTGCTGTTGGAGCAGCCCACTCTACTTTTTGTTTTTGACCTTAGCCTGGCACGATCAGTGGCTGATCACGTTTTCGCTGATCTCGGCCTATGGGTTTGTGCGATTTTTAGATGGTGCATGGCTTAATGGGCGCGGCCAGAGCAAATTT
>CALBPH010000443.1 GCA_937899365.1 uncultured Leptolyngbya sp. | reverse complement strand
AAGAACCAGCAGTAGAGAGTCCTGGATTTTGATAGAGTCTGCTTAAGCCGTTACTAATTTAGAGGATGAACCGCTCGGTTAGATATGCTATTTGACAGTATCTTGCAGATAAAATCATCTCGAGGATCAGCAACGCCCTGCTTAAAATAGAGTGTGCATGTGTATGGTCAAAATCGATGCTTCGGCTTACATTGAATAAGTATCAAGATTTTCTAGAAATCTATGGATATAAAAGCTCTAAAACGTAGGTATGCGATAGCTTTCAGAGCTTTATATCATCGCATCAAAACCATTCTAAATATCGATAAGCATCAATCGTACTATCACCTAGGCACAATGGCCTTGGAATTGGGTAACTGGTCGGCGTCTGCCCAATATTTGCAGCAGGCGTCGGCATTGGACCCGACCTATTTTCGTGCTAATTACCTGCTGGGGTTGGTATTGAGTAAACTTCAGCGCTGGCAGGAGGCTGTTGATGCGCTCGAAAAAGCGGTCGCATTGCGTCCTGCTGACTATGCATCCTTAGAATTACTTGCTCAGGCTTTAATCAAAGCGCTTGAGGTGAATGCTAATAATGTTCATGTAGATGCTAATAATGTTCATGTAGATGAAGTAGTCATAAAGCAAAAAGCGTTGGTCAATAAAATGATCGGTTCAACCCACCCTAAGTATGTGTTGAACTCTGCTTTGGCCCCTAGTTACCCACACTTCTTGATTGTGGGCCAACAAAAGTGTGGTACGACTTCTCTTTATTCATATTTGATTAAACATCCTCAAATATTACCGGCTCTAAAAAAAGAAATTCATTTCTGGAATGAGAATCTAGATTTAGGCGAAGACTGGTACTTATCTCATTTTCCTGCTATTGCATCAGGTAGTGGCTATATCACGGGTGAGGCTAGTGCCACTTACTTAGATACCGTACATATTGTCCCGAAAATCGCTAAGATATTGCCTGATATAAAGATAATTGTTCTTCTGCGCAATCCTGTAGATAGAACAATTTCTCACTATCATATGCGGTCTAGGGACAGAAATGAATCGGCTTCGATGCAAGATGCTGTTTTTTCTGGGATTGTAGCTCGTGATAATGACTCAGAGATAAAACCCATGGATAGTGGGCAGGACAACCGATATTTAGCAGGAAGTCGTTATGTTGAATTGTTAAGGAAATGGATGTCAGTGATACCGAGAGAACAATTTTTGGTGCTTAGGAGTGAGGACCTATTTATGAATCCTATGGAGGTTGTTAATCGTACATTTGACTTTTTGGGCGTGGAACCCCATGAGCTGTCTAACTATAGAAAGTCTAATTCAGGTTCCTATGTACCGATTCCTGAGCAGAGTCGACAACTTCTCTGTGACTATTTTGGTGTGTATAACCAACAATTAGAAGACTACCTGGGCATGACGTTTGATTGGAGCTGATTGGTTGCTGCATGGGGATGGTTGCTAACACCTATAGCATCTTGAGCTGATATAAGATTCTAATCTAGGGTGCGATATATGTTTAATAGGCTATAAGCTGCAATCTTTTAATCAATATTTTGTAAGTCTTATTTTGTAAGTGTTGTGGTTGAATGGTGAATTATCAAGACTGCGTAACCGATAGCGTATTTATTTTACCCAGGGGAGCTGAGTTAGGCGGGATAACAACTTGGTCTGTTCGCATGGCTAAGCGACTAAAAGATGCTGATGAGCCGGTTGCTTTAATAAAGCATCGTGAGATGAACGGTGCGAAGCATGATGATATTTCTTTAGATGGACTATCTATTATTAAATGTCCGGGGAAGCCAGCATGGTCTGTTCGTCTCAACGATATTATTTCCTATGTCCCTGCCTACCATAGTTCGTTGCCAGGACTGCTGATTCCTAACTGGACGTTTGGTACTTATGCGACTTGTGCTTTGTTGTCGCTGACTGAGTCCCAGCGGATGCGTGTCTTAGGTGTGGCCCACAGTGATGAAGATATTTATTATGACTGGCTGAGCTACTATGAGCCAATTATTCACACATTTGTTGCCGTGAGTGATGAGATTGCAGCCAATCTAAAAACTCTTATGCCTCATCGGGTAGAAGATATTTTGATTCGCCCTTGCTCTGTTATCGACAGTCCACCAACGTTGTCTAGATCCTATTCTGCTGCCAAACACCCCATTCGCCTCATGTATGCTGGTCGAATTCAGAATCAGCAAAAGCGTATTTATGATTTATTGATTTTAGCTAAAACGATGAAACGTCGTCATTTAGACTTTCAGCTAGACTTTTTTGGTAGTGGCAGTGACGAAAGTTGGCTCCGCCAACAATTTGAAAAGTTTCTTGGGGCAGATGATAGTCAAACAGTGACGTTTAATGGCAATGTGCCCCATGCCGACATGGCTGGCTATTGGGAGAAGGCCGACATTTGTGTTTTAGTGTCTGACTTTGAGGGGACGTCAATTTCTATGTTGGAGGCAATGTCCCACGGGTGTGTTCCTGTTGTGACAGACGTTAGTGGCACTAAGGCCGTCATTCAGGATGGTGTGAATGGTCTGATTGTTCCCATTGGTGACATGAGCAGCATGACCGACTGTATTGAGTCTTTAATTAATGATAGACAGAAGTTAGAGGAAATGGGGAGGGCGGCATATTTGTCTGTTGCTGATAAGTATTCGTTTGAGAATTATATGACCTGGTTTTTGACCATGAGACAGGCCATTTGGAATAAGCCTCCTCGTCAATGGCCTCTTGGCCGAACGTTGCTACCTGAAAAATTTCAACCAAAACCACCGCCTAGCCTATCTGAGCGTGCCATGAATAAGGCTAAAAGAATGACAGATAAAGCGAGGCTGTCTCTAAAGATTCGAGGAGTACTTGGACGTTAGTCAGTTGTAAGTCAACAAACTATAGGGCAAGCGTGTATTGAGGTAAGTGGGATGCTGGGGAGAGTTGGAGAGAATTATATTGCTGAAGATGTATACCTGTTAAGCGAATGATTATTAATGCAGCTGATATTGGTGACAATGAGATTATACAGGTTGATATTTGTATTGTAGGTACTGGACCCGCTGGGTTAACCCTGGCAAGCGAACTATCTAATTTGCCAATCAAAGTCTGTCTTTTGGAGAGTGGTGATTCTCTCTTTAAAGAAGATGCTCAGTCTTTATATGCAGGGGAGGTAGACTCTCATCACTATCCCCATGATGAATTACTAATAGGTCGATGTCGTCAATTGGGAGGCTCGTCCAACTTTTGGGAGATTCAGGTAGACGAGAATGCGGCGTCTCAGGAAATCTTACATGTGCGGCATGTTATTCCGGACGAGATTGACTTTCAAGCGCGCGAAGAGATTCCCTATAGTGGATGGCCCTTTCGGCGTCAGGACCTGATGCCTTATTATGAGCGGGCACACAACATCTGTCAGGTAGGCCCTCTAGATTATTCACCACACTTTTGGGAAACACCCGAAAGAAAAGAACTCGATTTTGGCGATGATCGAGCTGAAAGTCGAATTTTTCAGTTTGGCCTGAGATCAGTCTTTTTTGATGACTATACGAAAGCACTGAGCTCGGTGAGTAATGTTGATATATATACTAATGCCCATGTGGTTGAATTAGTAACTAGTGCGGCTGGAAAGTCTATTGAGAAAGTTAAGGTAGCAATTACTGCTGATAAGGGTTTTTGGGTCTCGGCTAAAACTGTTGTTTTGGCTACGGGCGGTATGGAAAATGCGCGCTTATTGTTAATGTCGCGCGGCGTTAGGGCTGCTGGCATTGGTAATGAGCATGATCTGGTGGGTCGATTTTTTATGGACCATCCGGGTACTCGCTTTGGTATTTTTAAGCCTTCTAGTAAAGCGGTCTTTGATTCGCTGGGTTTATATGATCTCCATAGGGTGCGGGGGACTGCTTTGATGGCAAAGTTTGCGTTTTCTGAGCAGGTGCTCAGGGAGGAAAAACTCAATAATTTCTGTGTGTCGTTAATGCCTAAGGTTAAGGGCTTGGAAACACAGGCTGTTGTCTATTTTAGACGCTTTACGCAGTCGATACGTAAGGGGACGTTGTCAGGAGAAACGTTGGCCTACTTGAAGAAATCGCTGCCTAACTTTGCTGATGTGGTCAACTATACTTGGTCTCGTTTGCAGAAGCAGGAGCAGCCCTTTTATGGTCCGAGCCGAGGGGGGTGGTTTGACCTGCCAGACCGAGATACACGATTTTTTGCGTTTGAACTTGGGGCCCAAACAGAGCAGACGCCTAACCCTAGTAATCGAGTAACGTTAGGTGATCAAAAAGACTTTTTGGGAAATCCTTGTACTAAGTTGCACTGGTCATGGAATCAATCTGACTTGGCGAGTATTCGACGGAGTCAAGAGATTTTTCGTGATGTGATAGCTAAATCGGGATTAGGAGAATTTCAGCCTCAGTTTGAGCTAGATATGGGTGGAACTCCTTTTGTGGTCAGCACCCATCACCATATTGGTACGACTCGGATGCATGTTGACCCTGCCCAAGGTGTGGTGGATGCCAATTGCCAGGTGCATGGTGTAGCTAATTTGTTTATTGCGGGAAGTTCTATATTTCCGACGGGTCTGGGATTTGCCAATCCTACACTGACGATCGTGGCTTTGGCGACGCGCTTAGCCGATCATATTAAGCGGGGATATGGTCAGTAGAGGTCTCTTTTAACTGGGTTGGGCGATTTGCCTATGGATTCTTTCGGAGCTATAGATTGTAACGAGAAGCGTGCGTTCTTGTTTTGCCGGACAGCTAGCTGGTCGCGTTCTGGCTGAATGCTCGGAGTGATGACTGGGCTAGCCGCCAAACATAAATGGTCAGATTTACCAGGCCTAATAGTTTAGTGCCGTCCTCTAGCATGATGGGGGTGCCGATGCCGGGAACGGGGACAAAGTCGGCAATGGCAGAAATAGCCATGAGGCCTGTTGCTAAGAGTAGCCATCGGTAGGGTGTTTGGAGAATGGTGCGATGGAAGTAGGTTGCGATCGCAACCCCAATCCCCACATACAACCCATAGGTCACCATCTTCGGCACATCCAATAAGAAATATAGGATCAGCGTGATGCGAAAAGCATCATCAATCAACAACAGCGTTAACAGAATGCTGAGACAAACCAAATACTGTCGCAGCTTTTTATGACATAACACGCTGGCAGTAAAGAAACACAGAGCAATGGGAAAGCACCAAATAATCTCAGAGATTTCCGTCAGAATGCCCTCATAGGGAATGGTATAGGGTTCGCTAAAGAGAGTAATCAGCAACTCAATACCGGCCGATCGTCTGAGGGTACGGCCAGCAGAATAACCATTGAGCAGTGTGGACAGTTTGATGTATCCCGTGAGTAAGGTGAAGGGCAGGATAACCGCCAGATTGAGCAGTAAGACGGTGCGATGGGTAAGGATGACATGGCCCAGATGACGATACCAAGATTTGAGCATGGGGAGCACCAGAACGACTCGTCAGGTTACCCTATGTTAGCCCTATGATCCAGCCACCGCTGCCAGCGGTTTTCACACCAGGTAAGGACCCGATCAATCCACCGCAGTATTCCTTCTAAGGGATGTTCAAGATACTTGATATCGTTGACGTTAGCCTCAAATGCATCTGGGGCATTGCTAGTCAATCGGCGAGGATTTGCAACAGTATTAGGTAATCGCCGAACGCGAGCTTTAATCGTGCTAGCTGGGGATGACTGGGGATAAAAGATGCGAGATCGGGGCTTTGGATCGGCGGTTAAGGGCGGAAGACTTGGCCCTTGGACCGTCGGTGTTATCTGTGACCAAGCTTTTTTAAATTCCATTGGCAGAGCGGCGATAAACACGGTGCCAATGGCCAGAATAGTTTTGACAGATAGTTGTTTGGGCTGATGACGCGTGATGGACCGAGACTGCCAGTAGGCCTGCATCACGCAAGCAATATAGTGTTTAAGATCTGTTTGCTGTTCAGGGGTGAGAATATCAAATACTTCATTGCCAGAACTGACCAGTACGAGCTGGTGAGTGTTGAGCGAAGATGCTAGCGTTGTGCCATTTTGAAGAAGATTTGAGGTAACTTTTCGGTTAATACCGGTAGAACGCGCCGTTGCGAGACCTTCAGATTGTTGTTGTGGCTGATGAGCTGTGGTGATACTAACTGATCTATGCCGAGACTTGGTAATGGCAGCGGAGTGACGGGTAGACGGCAGACTCGCTATAGGTTGTTGCCAAATCTGTCTAACTACCATAGACAGAAGAGATTGAACGTTTCGGACTAGGCTACGTTTGGGTGTAATTGTGAGCTGTGTTGTTTGTTCTGATGAGAGCAGCTGTTGGGTGTGGGACAAAATTGCCGTCAAGGAGTGGTTAATATCGGTCACGTTACCCTTGGCGGCAGTAATGGGCTCAGCTGATTGGTTTTGCTGAGAGCTGCCACCGCTATCTAGGGCGAAACTAGCCCGCTTTACGGCCCGCATAACGGCATAAATGGGAAATATCGCTACTTGGGCTCCCCAAACACTGGCAGATTGGAGCTGTCGCCACGCCCGATCTTGCCGCTCAATCCCCTGCTGCCACTGCTGGAGCACAAACTTTAATACTTTGCTTTGGTAAGGGCGGGATGACGACGGCATAGCGAATGGCACGCGTCTGGGGACGCTTAATATTACATTGTTAGCATTGCGAATCCTGATTTGATCTTAGCGGAATCTATGAACGCCTCTACTTCATTTCTAACAAACCTGATTCAAGAGCTGCGGACCTATAGTCAACTGGATGTTCAGCAGCGGTGGCGTGGGTTATATGAAGACCTAGGGGGCAGTCTCAAAGCCGC
Organism: uncultured Leptolyngbya sp.; assembly: GCA_937899365.1. Classification (GTDB taxonomy): domain Bacteria; phylum Cyanobacteriota; class Cyanobacteriia; order Phormidesmidales; family Phormidesmidaceae; genus Leptothoe. Next base: position 987 of record CALBPH010000443.1, on the reverse strand, counting down.
TATGGAGCAGGGTGCCCGGTGGGATGTTCTACCGCTAAATGAGCGACAGCATATTGCCTGGCCGCGCGGTCGGGTGCTGTGGCTTTATCAGCGTTGTACGGTGTCTAAAGATTTAAATGGCTATCCCCTTGAGGGGTTAACCCTGCGATTGTCGACTGCTTGGTGGGCGGAAGATGCCCAGCTTTATATCAATGGCGAGCTAGTCCAGGAAGGGGATTTATTTGATTTTTTCACGCGTCTTGGTTTGAGTACAGCCGTGGTTCCTGGCCAGTCGTTTGATGTGGTGCTCAGGTTAGAGAGTCCAAAGCACGATGCCGGGGCGTTGGTGCGATCGCACCTAATTTATGAAGCCCCTACCCATAGCGTTAGCCCTGAACCCGGTTTTGTCGCCGATGAGCTACAAGTTCTGCAGTACTATTTGCAAGCATTAACTCCTGAAAAACTGTCTGGGCTAGAAGCGCTGATCACTAAAGAATGGCAGGCTAGCCATGGCGATCTACATCAGCGTCTAGCCAGTTTGCGCCACTCCATATTGCCCTATGGTGACTGGGTTAAACAGCGTCAGATTCACTGTGTGGGCCATGCCCACCTAGACTTAGCCTGGCTGTGGCCGGTGGCTGACACGTGGCGAGCGGCAGAACGAACCTTTCAGTCGGTGCTAACGCTGCAGCAAGATTTTCCTGAGCTGACCTATACCCACTCTAGTCCAGCCCTATTTGCCTGGTTAGAAGCGCATCGGCCGGAGCTATTTCACCAGGTGCAGCAGCAGGTTAAGACGGGTAAATGGTCTATTGATGCCGGTTTGTGGGTAGAACCAGAGCTCAACATTGCCAGTGGAGAATCCATTGCTCGGCAGATTCTCTATGGTCAGCGTTACTGTCAGTCAAAATTTGGAGCTCGTAGTCTTATCGCGTGGCTACCCGATACCTTTGGGTTTTGTGCGCAGCTGCCCCAGTTGCTCAAGCTAGGGGGCGTGGAGGTATTTGC
>CALBPH010000442.1 GCA_937899365.1 uncultured Leptolyngbya sp. | reverse complement strand
ATCCAGATTCCCCTACCGCCCATGAGTTTGCATCTGGTGCTCAATGGTCTTTTAGGGGCGGTGTTGGGCTATTACGCCTTTCTGGCAATTTTGATTGGTCTGTTTTTCCAGGCCCTATTTTTAGGGCACGGTGGTCTTTCCACCCTTGGGGTTAATGCCATCATTATTGGTGTACCGGCCCTGGTGGGGTACGGTGTCTTCCAACTACGACGCTGGTTACCTCGCTCCCTGACCCCGGCGATGCGCTATGGGATCAGCGGTTTCTTAGCCGGGGCCACCGGTATGACCTTAGCCGTTACTATCTTTATCAGTCTGTTAATCTTTGCCGTCCCCGTCGGTTTTGATGCGGCCACTGAGCGAACGGCATTGCTCACCCTGGGCATTGCCCACGGGCCACTGATAATTATCGAAGGTCTATTTACGGCGCTGCTGGTGACGTTTTTGCAACGGACCAAGCCAGACCTGTTAACGGGACTCGCCCCTGTCCCGGCTCAGCCTAGCCAACAACGCCACGGTCAACCGGTGAACTCGTCGGGAGAACAGCTATGCGACTGACCTTAGATACCTATGCCGGTCTGCAGTCTCCGCTGCATCGCTGGATGCCGCGGGCCAAACTGGTGGGCCTGGGGCTGCTCATCCTGGGATTTGCCAGTGTGCAAACCTTACAGCTGGTGCCGCTGTGTTTGCTCGTTACCCTCGTTCTCTATGGTTTGTCGGGGCTACCTTGGGCATTTTTGCGATCGCGTCTTCGCTATCCTAGCTTATTTCTCTTGGGTATGGTCATTGCCCTGCCGTTGCTGTCTGGCAGCACCCTACTGTGGCAATGGGGGCCTATTGCCATTCGCCAGGAAGGTCTGTTGGCCATGGGGCTAATTGCCGGTCGGTTTCTCTCCATCGTTACCCTGGGCATGTTGTTACTGGGGACCACGCCGCTGCTGACGCTGATCGATGCCCTGGTTTCCTTGGGACTACCGCCGCTGTTAGCGGAAATGGCCCTGCTGTCCTATCGCTACCTATTTGATATGGCCGACCAGTTGGATCTTTTACGCCAGGCCATGCGTTTACGGGGGTTTCAACCCAAGGGCAACCGCCAAAGCTGGCAACAGCTAGCGGCCGTCATGGGTACCCTCTTGGTGCGCAGTTATGAACAGTCAGAACGGGTCTATAAGGCGATGCGAATGCGGGGGTATGGCAATAGTCGCCGACCGTCGTCCAAGATTAGGGGATGGGGACAACCGGCGGATCTCGCAGCGACTGGATTATGCGCTAGTATTTCCCTGCTCCTGATCGGTATACAGCTATGGTTTGCGGTACCTGGATCTTAACTTTGGTTAAATGTTGAATTTAAACTTATTTTTTGCCGTTGCTGCTTGAGAGGATGAACCAATCGGTTAGATGTGCCCTATGGCAACACCTTGCAGATAAAATCATCCCAAGGATCAGCAACGCCAATTTTTTATCTCGCCGTTAATCCCAAAACTCCAGATTTCAAAGTTCATACCCTATTTCTGAAAACTTACTTAAATCTTTTCTACACACGGTTCTCTATTGCTCTTTTGAGTAGTGTCTATGACATCTCTACTGCCCAAGAAAACAATGGCTGCCGCCCCCTGCGTTACTGTCGCAGCCATTGCCATCGATCATCTCTGTTTTTCCTATCCCGATCGGCTACAGGTGCTTGATAATGTCTCTTTACACATTGCACCTGGTGAGCGCGTGGGTATTATTGGCCACAATGGCTGTGGCAAAACAACATTGTTTATGACCCTTTGTGGAGCCCTTTCCCCCACCGCGGGCACCGTTCGCCTGATGGATAAGCCGGTGGTGGCCGGTGGGTTTAATCCCCAAATTGGCCTGTTATTTCAAAATCCTAATAACCAACTCTTTTCTGCGTCGGTGAGAGAGGATATTCGCTTTGGCCCTGCCAACATGGACCTGTTACCCCACCAGGTGGATGAGCGGGTTGAAATGGCCATTAATACTACAGGGTTGCAGACCCTGGCGGAGCGTCCGCCCCATCACCTATCTGGTGGTGAAAAGCAAATGGTGGCTATTGCTGGGCTACTGGCCATGACGCCCCAGATTGTACTTTATGATGAACCCACCGCCAGCCTTGATATCCGCAGCCGACGGCGGCTGATCACCTTTATGCAAGGGTTGGAGCAAACCATGGTGATTGCCTCCCATGATTTGGAATTTTTGTTAGAGGTTTGCGATCGCACCCTAGTCATGTATCAAGGCAAGATTGTTGCCGATGGCCATCCCCGAGAGATTATGAGCAATGACACCCTGATGGAGACCTATGATCTAGAAAAACCCCACTCCCTAATTCCCCACACCATCAACCATCACAAATAACAGAAGTATGAGCTTTGGATTAATCGCTGTTTGATTAACTCAATCATCCAATCAAGGCAATGGGTCCCCAACGTGCCGCTGCTGATGGCAGGGATGCACCGGGCGATTAAAAAGGCCATTAATCTGAATGCTTTGCTTGCCCATCATGTTCATTTTCGGCGGCAAACGATTCTTCAAAAAATGCAGCTGTTTTCTCTAATTCTGTGCCACCCTTAAGGCGATAGAACGCCAATTCACGAACCAGTGCTTCATCACGTTGGATAACCCGGATAGCCCGTGATGCTCCTTTCTCCCCTTTGTACGGATTATCAATCCAAAGAGCATCACTCAGCCCTAACGCAGCCACCAACGGTGTGGCAGCCTCTGTTTTTAATCGATGCACCACCGCAGCTGGCAGATCTGCCAATGCCTCTGTCTCTGTTAGCTGCTGAGCACGGGTGAGTAATGTTTGAAGTCTTGCTGTATCTACGCCCATCAACCCAAGTCCTTTTCTTCAAAACTTTACACGTTGCCTGAAACCATCTTATGACTCCGTAACGTCACGTAATTAGTACGTATGAGTTCTATCGCTTCACAACGTTCGCCATGGTATTTTCAAAAACTTACTCAGAGCAACACTATACGTCGGCAGTGACCGCGGCTGTTGCGGAGCTTTTACAAAGTTACCGTGGCTATCAGATAGATGTGATGCGTATGCTGCCCACCCATGAACGTAATACTCGTGGGTATGAGCTATGGATTACGGCCTGGGATCAAAACGAAGATAGATATGAGTTTATCTACGAGTTGCACATTGGCGTCGTCAAGGGTGAGCTGATCGTGCTGTCCTGGATGCCGCTGTAAAGACAAAATAAAACCCCTGGGGCTGACGGACCTCAGGGGTTAATGGAAATTACTAAACTAGCGCGGTAAGAGCAATTGCCGATTTGGAGGAATATATCGATCTGGCTGAACAACGCTTGATCCAAAACATCAAGGATGAGCCCTATCGAGAATCAACAATGCCCAATCAAAATACAGCCGGATATACCCGACGTATATAAGTAGAGCGACAGTAGGTCTACGCTTTACGGGAGTAGTACTCAACAACCAGCAGCTCGTTGATGTTGAGGGCTATCCATTCACGTTCGATGACGCTGTTCACCTTGGCTTCGAGCTTGGCTTTGTCAAACTCTAGGTGGGTGGGGATATTGGCCAAACCAGGAAATTCCAAGTTGGCTTCTACCAGCTTCTTCGAGACGTCTTTGGGACGAACGCCGATGACATCACCGGGGCGGCACTGGTAGCTAGGAATGCTAACAACGCGACCGTTGACGGTAATGTGACCGTGGTTAACGACCTGGCGAGCAGCGGGGATCGTTGGCCCCATGCCCAGTCGAAAAATGGTGTTATCCAAGCGCATTTCTAGCTGCTGCAGGATTACCTGCCCAGTAGAACCACTGGCACGACGTGCTTTTTTCACATAGCGCAGTAGCTGACGCTCGGTGACGCCATAGTTGTAGCGAAGCTTTTGCTTCTCTTCTAGACGAATGCAATATTCAGATTTTTTCTTCCGCGCCTGGCCATGCTGACCAGGTGGGTAAGCCTTACGGGCAACTTTCCGGGTTAAGCCGGGCAGTTCACCCAAGCGGCGAGTGATGCGAAGGCGAGGACCTCTATATCGCGCCATGTAGCGTTTAGCTCCTTTATAGGAATATTCCAGTCCCCAATTATAGAGGATGGGGTGACCAAGTGCCACAGGATAAAAACTCAAGCATCCTTATGGATGTATCAGAAATGCGTCAGAAATACGTCTGCCCTTGCAAGGGTTCTCAGGCTACAGATTATTACGTTCTAGTAGCCAATCCGGAGAATACATCGATGCTGTTGGAGATCACGTACGTAGAATCAGCGTGAGCATTCAGGAGAACACTCGATGTATGTAGTTACAAATCGAATCTTACAGCCATCAGCTGTGCCAGAGGAACGCTTTGGGTCCACATTTAATCGCATGGGACCCAATGAGCTGCGATTGGCAGAGGCACAAAAAATTGATGGTCGCTGGCAGGTCGAAATTTTAGACGATCGCACTACATACAACGGAGAACAAATGTGGGCCAGTGAGGCTGCATTTCTCAAAGCCCAGCGGCGGATGTGTAAAAATCAGACCAATTCGCTGTTTTTTGTCCATGGATTTAATACAGACTTTGGCACTGCACTAGAGAGTGCCTATCGTATCGAACAGCTTTACAACCTTGAGGTTACTCTGTTTACTTGGCCATCCAATGGGGGTGGTGCGATTGAAGGTCTGTCCAGCTACCAGGATGATAAGCGCGATGCGGTCTTATCCATTGGGGCTCTGGACCGCTGCTTTGAGAAATTAGCAAGCTACTTTATAAAATATGCAGATGTAGCGTGTAAGCGAAAATTTAACCTCGCTATGCACAGTATGGGTAATTATCTTTTTAAGAACTTACTAAAGTCCTCGATTTACCAAGGAGAGACCCTATTATTTGACAATATTGTCATGCTGGCTGCTGACGTCAACAATCAAGGCCATGCAGAGTGGGTAGACCGAATCCGGTTTCGTAATCGGTTGTTCATTACCATCAATGAAGATGACGGAGCTCTATTGGCGTCTAAAACCCTGGCGGGTGAAGAACAGAAAGCCCGTTTGGGCCATTGGTCAAAGAATTTGACAGCGCGTAATGCCACCTACCTGGACTTTACCGATGCAGCACATGTTGTTGCCCATCACAACTATTTCTCGGACAATAGTGCTTTGCAAAATGAAAGAATTAAAGAGATTTTTCAACGTGCATTTAGTGGAGAGAAAGCGGAACGAGGATTATCGTTTGATGCCGGGACGGGAGCCTATCGGATACTGTAGCTGTGGCTGACTTACCCAAGTTCTGGGCGGTAAGCTATTACTGCGCGGTCATGCCACCATCGGCAGCAATGACAGAGCCGGTTAGAAACGAGGCCTCGTCGGACGCCAGGAATAGAGCTAAATGGGCGATTTCTCGGGGCTCGCCAGGGCGACCGATGGGCTGGAACGAATCGATGGACCCATAGAGTTTATCGATTCCGCCCAGCAGGTCGGCATGGGCGTAGTTGATGGGGGTATCGACCCAGCCGGGACAAATGCAGTTGCAGCGAATGCCTTGTTTGGCATAGTCGAGGGCGATGCCACGGGTGAGCATGACAATCGCTCCTTTTGAGGCGGAGTAAACCGTCAGATAGGGTTCGGAGACCAGACCATTAACGCTGGAAATGTTGACAATTGCGCCTTTGCCCTGGCGGAGCATGTGGGGAATGGCGGCCCGGCTGGCGTACATGGTACCTTTGACGTTGATATTTAGAGTCTTGTCGATGGTGTCGTCAGTGGCTTCGTGGAAAACGCCGGGGAGATTTACACCTGCATTATTTATAAGGATATCGAGACTACCATAGGTTTTAACGCAGTGGTCAACAAAAGCCCGCACCTGATGATCTTGACTGATGTCAGCCGTGAAAGCTGCGGCTGTGCCACCTGCGGTTTGAATGTCTTGGGCAGTGGCGGCAGCGGTGTCTGGGTTGATGTCGACACAGAGTACGTTGCCGCCTTCTTCGGCAAGGCGAATGGCGATAGCACGACCGATACCCGAGCCTGCGCCGGTTACGATGCAGGCTTTATCTTTAACTCTGCCCATGGGTGAAATTTATAAAGGCTTCCCGATGATATTAATACATTCAGGTTAGACGTCTTTTTATATTGTAGGGCGATAATCTTTGCCTCTGAGTAAACGAGTGAAGATCACTTCTATACGGCCTACCCGTTTGGAATAGCCGCACACAACAATTATTCCACATCAGTTTAAAATTGTTGTGTGGTTAAGAATATTCGATAGAGTGGGTACGGCTCACCCTCCGGAATTGTGGCTGTAAAGGCCTTTAATTCAGAATTTTCTCGATGCCAGGTTCAGGCTATATCCGCTATTTGCTATGACTCTTCGTTTCTTAAGACCACAAGATGAGACTGTTCCGGGGTGAAGCGTCTACCCGCCGCACGGACTATATCGTCACTAACGATTGGACTCAAGAGTCAACAGCGGCAACACAAGAACTGTGTAGCTACCGGTGGCGGATTGAGCAGTTACACCGAGAAGGAACACAAACGACAGGATTAAAGCATTGTCAGTGTCGCTGAGCCAGAATTTAGCGCAACCATATTGGCCGTACACGACTGGTCTGGGTGAGACTCAATGAAATAGCGAGTCAAACGGGGCAGACGCTTTTCCAGCTTAAGCATGGACTGCTTGATATTAACCTGGTGATCAAACAGAAGCGATAAGATGGATGAAACATCTATCCTCTTATGGCATGAGTAAACTAGACGGCAGACATCTGAGTATCGAAACCCAGAACTACCTACGTCAGCAAGCCATCCGTCTACGTCAGCAAGGTAAGCCTGTGGGTGAAATTGCCGACTATCTCGGTGTTAATCGGAGTGTCATCGGCAAGTGGTGGCGACAGTACAACGCCCAGGGAGAGGAGGCGTTGGTCCAGCAACGACGAGGCCGCCAACCAGGGTCGGGGCAGCGATTAAGTGAAGCGCAGCAGGAGCAGCTACGTTACTCGATCCAGACGGGACATCCAGAGGATTATGGGATTGAGAGTGCGCTGTGGACCCGTCGAGCCGTTCAATCCCTGATGGCGAAGCAGTGCGATATTCAGATGCCAGTGCGCACCGTCGGGGATTATCTAAAGCGTTGGGGCTACAGTCCACAACGGCCCCTCAAACGGGCTTATGAACAAGACCCGGATGCCGTTGCCCAGTGGGTTGACGAGGACTATCCTGCCATCAAAGCGAGAGCGAAAGCGGAAGCGGCCGAGATTCACTGAGAGGATGAAGCGGGCGTACGCTCGAATGACTGTAGTGCCCCCCAAAATTAGGACAGGACTGAGAGAGCGTAAGCTAGAGTCCAATAAGGGGAAAGAATATGGCGAGTAAACACCGAAACTACAGTAGCGAATTTAAGGCAAACGTCGTGCTGGAGATCGTCAGCGGCCAACGGAGTGTGAGCGAAGCGAGTCGAGCCCATAAAGTGCATACGTCGGTGATCAATCGTTGGCGCAATGAATTTCTCAAACAGGCGCATTTAGCGTTTGGAGGCAACGGAAGTGGGCATGAATCCGCCGAACGAATCGCAGAATTAGAACGCATGGTGGGTCGGCTAACAATGGAGTTAGCGGTGGCAAAAAAAGCTTCGGACTTGTGGAATCTGAGCGGAAACGAGCCATGATAGAGCAGTTGAAAGGAGACTATCCAGTCCAGGTAATCTGTGATGTGATTGGTTACAGCCGAAGCCGCTATTACTATCGGACACAATCGGCAAAACAGACGCAAGAAGAGACCCTGAAAAAAGCGATTATTGATGTGGC
>CALBPH010000441.1 GCA_937899365.1 uncultured Leptolyngbya sp. | reverse complement strand
CCATCATTCCACCCCATTAAATTTTTTCTTTTTTTCAAAATCCCCCAATCTTTTTTTTTATTTAAAATCCTGGGTGCCTCCCTCCTTTGTTGGGCCCCCACACTGGTTTTTTTAGAGCTTGGGGTTTCTAGACGTCTAAGGCTTTACAGCTTGCTCAAGGCATCTAACACAATGCGATAGCGAGCCGCTTCATTATTGGTCAGGTATAGACTGCCTGCCTTCTCCAGGTCCATTTCAGCGCCTCCGACATTCCCCAAAAGCGCGTTGGTGACGCCGCGATAGTAGAACACATCGGGATCAAAGACATTAGCCGCGATCACGGTTGAAAAGTCGGCGTAGGCCTCCTGATAGCTACCGGTTTCATAATGCAGGCGTCCACGACTGGCGTAGGCATCCCAGTAAGCGCCATCGAGGGCAATGGCCGTCGTATAGTCGCCTAGGGCATTGGTGGCGTTGCCCTGATTGGCAAAGGCATCTCCACGCCCTTTATAGGATGGAGCATGGTCAGGATTGCGGGCGATGGCCGCAGTAAAGTCCGTGACGGCTGCCTGCTGGTCGCTGGTGAGCAAGTAGGCTTTGCCGCGACCGTAATAGGCTTCTGTCGACTCAGGGGCTAGTTCTAATACCTGGCTAAAGTTGCTGATGGCCGCAGGGGTGTTGCCGACCGATGTATAGACCTGGCCACGTAGTAGATAGGCGTCTGCGTAGCTAGGGTTGAGGGTTAAGACCGTGTTGAGTGACTCCAATGCTGCCTTGGGTCTGTCTTGGGCAATGAGCACAAAACTACGGTTGTAATAGGCTTCTAAGTTGTTCTCATCAAGGGCGATGGCCCGGTTGATATCAGCGAGAGCATCTCCCATGGAACCCAGCCTATAGTTGACGACACCCCGGTTGAGAAAAGCTTCTGCATACTCTTCGTTGAGGTTGATGGCTTGGGTAAAATCGCTAACGGCCATGTCTAGATTGCCTAGGGCTTTGAAGATCAAACCCCTGTGGAAATAGGCCGATGGATTTGTAGAATCTAATCGAACAGCGTCGTTTAGATATTCCAACGCTGTTTGATAATTGCCCTCCTCGGAATCTAGCAGCCCTCGATAGATGTAAGCGGTGGCCGACTCAGGATCGGTGGCAATGGCTCGGTCAAAATCATCTAGGGCCCGGTCTTTGTTTTGGAGATCGTAGTAAAGAATGCCTCGGTTTAAATAGGCGGCACTGAAGTTAGGATCAATGCTGAGGGCTTGGTTGTAGCTGTTGAGGGCAGCCGATGTGTTGTCTAATCGGGTAAAGGCCGCACCGCGAAACAGATAAGCCGGCGCATACTCGGCATTGATGGCAATGGCCGCGTTAAATTCTTCGATGGCGAGTTCGTCGTTGCCCTCACGGTACTGCGCTAAACCCGCGTTAAATCGCTCAATGTGGGGAGGTGTTTCTGTGACCTCTGCGGGTGGCGTAGCGGGCGCATCTGCGGTGGGTTCATCCTGGCCGGCTGCGGGGATAGTGTCGGGTATAACAGGTTCTACAAAAGCGGGTTGAGCTTCGGGGACGGCCTCGGCTTCAGGTTCTAGGAAAATAACGTCCTCACCAAACTCCTCGGCTGCGGTGGTGCCGACGACTTGGGCCAAGCTAGGGGCGGCGACGCTACCCAAAAAAGCTACTGTACTCACAAGTATCAGCGCACATCGGTTTGTTTTCATTCCTCATTCCCCGTATCTTTATGCATTTACTAAAAGTTACCCAGAGTTAGGCCTAGAGTTTCTATTAGTTCAATTACTGTTGATATGAGTGGAGTATTGGGGATTGGTTAAACCAGCTTGGTTGCGAGAATTTGGGCGGCTTGCGATCGCAAACATCGTTTCCAATCTGATGGTCCCCCTGGCCGGTCTGATTGATACTGCATTTCTGGGACATTTGGCCGATATTCGTCACTTAGCCGGGGTGGCCCTGGCGACGATACTTTTCAACTTTATCTATTGGAGCTTTGGCTTTTTACGCATGGGCACCACGGGCCTGATCGCCCAGGCTGCCGGTCGTGGTGATCAAACCGAGCAGTGGCGGGTGGGTGTTCGGGGGCTGATGGTGGCCCTGGTGCTGGGTCTGGCTATTTTGCTAGTGCAGCTACCCCTACGCCAGGTGGGGTTTGCTATTTTGCGGGCCGATGCAGACGTGTTGGATGCAGGGGTGGCTTTTTACCAGGGGCGGATCTGGGGTGCGCCAGCGGTGCTGATGAACTATGTGCTGCTGGGCTGGTTTTTGGGCTTGGGGCGTGGAAAGCGGGTCTTGGTGCTGGCGGCGGTGGCCAATGGAACCAATATTGGGCTCGACTATTGGATGATTGTGCGTCTGGGTTGGGATAGCTATGGGGCCGGATTGGCCACTGCCCTGAGCCAATACGCCATGCTGTTGGCGGGGATGCTGCTGTTGGTCCGCTCGGTTCCCTGGCAACAGGTGTGGCAGCAGCGATTGAGTCTATGGACTCGCCGCGCCCTTGGAGATTTGTTTCGTCTTAATCGCGACATTATGGTGCGTACCTGGGCGTTGCTGGTGAGCTTCGGTGTGTTTACCAATCTCAGCGGCATCATGGGGACTGAAACCCTGGCGGTGAATACGTTACTCATCCAGGCATTAATGCTAGTTAGCTATTTTTTAGATGGCATTGCCTTTGCTGCTGAGACCTTTGCGGGCAAATTTTCCGGCCTGGGGGACCGGTCAGGGCTGTCTACTTTGGCCACGGTGGGTGGGGGTCTGAGTGTGGGGTTAGGCGTAGGGTTTGCGATCGCGTTTATTAGCTTCCCCCAATCTCTCTTTGGTCTACTGACGGATCATCAAACTGTTCTCAGTCAGCTCGACGGCTATGTTCTGTGGCTGCTGCCGGTCTTTAGTTTCGGCGCTATCGCCTTTATGTTAGACGGCTACTTTCTTGGGCTGACGTCCGGCACGGTCCTGCGTAACTCTACGGTGCTGGCCACCCTCGTTGGCTTTGTGCCCCTAGCCATAGTGGCCTATGTCCGTCAGAGCCCCCATGGATTGTGGTCAGCCCTGACCTGTTTTATGGCCATCCGTGCTCTGACGTTGGCCTGGGCCGTGCCCTCTAGTTTCAAGTCTGCCTAAGGATCGCAGCGAATCTCCAGGAGAAACCCATCGGGATCGTAAAAATAGATGCCCCGCCCAGTGGGTCTGCTGACGGGGCCATGATCGATGGGGACCTGATGCTCCTGGAGGACGGCAACAGCCTGGTCGAATAACGCAGGCGCAATATCAATGGCCAGATGATTGGCCCGCGCATATTGCTGAGTCGGGTCGTGGTTAGGATGTGCTAAGACTGGCTCACCAAACAAATCTAAGATGGTGCCGTCTGGTAAGCGAAAGTTAGCGACTTTTCCTTGGGTGACCAGGTTTAGCAGAGTGACCGGAATTTCACCACCCGTGAGCTCATGTAATCCCAAAATGCCGCCGTAAAACTGACGCGATGCGGTCATGTCTTTGACGTTTAGAGCAATGTGATGCACGCCACGTAACGTGTCAGGATTGAGGCCCACTACGGTGTGCGGCTGGTCAAGAGATGTGGCCATGGTGATGACTGGAGCTGCCATGAACTGAGCCTATTGTATTCAATCGATAGTCAATCAATCGATGGGATACATGGAATATCCCCCATACTGCCAATCAATTTAGTAATAAGGTCGATAATAATAGGGATAGCCACCGCTTGTTTAAATCGCTGAACTTTCCATGAACAGTACTTTTCTTGAACGTCTGCATAGTCCTGAACGACCCGTGATTGTTTTCGATGGGGCCATGGGGACAAATTTGCAGGTGCAAGAGTTAACCGCTGAAGACTTTGGCGGTTTGGACTACGAGGGCTGTAATGAGTATCTGGTGATCACTAAGCCTGAGGCAGTGGCTAAGGTGCATCGCGATTTTCTAGCGGCTGGGGCCGATGTGATCGAGACCGACACTTTTGGTGGCAGCACCTTTGTATTGGCAGAGTATGGCTTACAGGACCAGGCTTATGAGATGAATAAGCTGGCGGCAGAACTGGCCAAGCGCTGCACAGCGGAGTACTCTACCCCCGAGAAACCCAGATTTGTAGCGGGGTCCATCGGGCCGGGTACTAAGCTGCCCACCCTAGGACACATTACCTACGATGAATTGCTGGAAGCCTTTCAGGTGCAGGCGGAAGGTCTGTATGACGGCGGGGTGGATCTGTTTATTGTCGAAACCTGTCAAGATGTGCTGCAAATTAAAGCGGCGCTGAATGCCATTGAGGTGGTGTTTGCCCAGAAAGGTGAGCGGCTACCGCTGATGGTGTCGGTGACCATGGAGACGACGGGCACCATGCTAGTCGGGTCAGATATTACGGCGGTGGTGAGTATTTTAGAGCCCTACCCGATTGATATTTTGGGTCTCAACTGCGCCACTGGCCCTGATTTGATGACCGAGCATGTGAAATATCTGTCGGAGACATCGCCCTTTGTGGTGTCCTGTGTGCCCAATGCGGGGCTGCCAGAGAATATTGGTGGCCATGCTCACTACAAACTGACACCGATGGAGCTGCGCATAGCGCTGCACCGATTTGTAGAAGACCTCGGGGTGCAGGTCATCGGCGGCTGCTGTGGCACCCGACCTGACCACATTGCAGCCCTAGCGGCGATTGCTGAGGAGTTGGCTCCCAAACATCGGGATATTAGACCGTCTCCTCTCGCTACCCTGGTGGTAGATGATGGTGCTTCAGACGGTAGTGTATCCAACGGTGCTGAAAAGCCAGTCAGTCCGGTTTTAAATTATCCGCCCGCGGCAGCTTCGATTTATGGCGCGCAGCCCTACGACCAGGACAATTCGTTTTTGATTGTGGGCGAGCGCCTGAATGCGAGTGGTTCACGGAAGGTGCGGGAGCTGCTCAATCAGGATGATTGGGATGGGCTGATTGCGATCGCAAAAAAACAGGTCAAAGAAGGCGCCCACATCCTTGACGTCAACGTCGACTATGTCGGTCGAAACGGCGAAGCAGACATGCACGAAATAGTGTCCCGTCTGGTCACTAACGTCACCCTGCCGCTAATGCTCGACTCCACCGAGTGGACCAAAATGGAAGCCGGTCTCAAGGTGGCGGGCGGCAAATGTATCCTCAACTCCACTAACTACGAAGATGGTGATGAGAGATTTTTCAAAGTCCTAGAGCTGGCCAAAACCTACGGCGCTGGTGTTGTTATCGGCTGCATCGATGAAGAGGGCATGGCCCGCACCGCCGAGCAAAAGTTCAAAATTGCCCAGCGTGCCTATCGCGACGCCTTAGAATATGGGCTGCCCCCCCATGAATTGTTTTTTGATACCCTAGCCCTGCCGATCTCAACCGGGATTGAAGAAGATCGGGAGAATGCAAAAGCAACCATTGAAGCAATCAAAAAAATTAAAGAAAATCTCCCCGGTGCCCACTTTATGTTGGGGGTGTCCAATGTCTCCTTTGGTCTTAACCCAGCGGCGCGCATCACCCTTAATTCAATGTTTTTGCATGAAGCCACGCAGGTGGGGATGGACGGTGCCATTGTCTCCGCTGCTAAAATTCTGCCGCTGATCAAGATCGAGCCAGATCATCAAAAAATCTGTAAGGATCTGATCTACGATAATCGCGAGTTTGAGGGTGACATTTGTACCTATGACCCGTTGAGTAAGCTCACCACCTTGTTTGAAGGTGTGACCACTAAAGATGCCCGGTCGTCGGCCTCGTTGGCCGATTTACCCATCGAAGAACGGCTCAAACAACACATCATCGATGGTGAACGGATTGGGTTAGACGACGCGTTGCAGGTCGCTCTGGACACACCCTATGAGCCCTTACAAATTATCAATACCTTTTTGCTCGATGGTATGAAGGTGGTTGGCGAACTATTTGGCTCTGGTCAGATGCAGCTGCCCTTTGTGTTGCAGTCTGCCCAAACCATGAAGGCGGCAGTGGCCTTTCTAGAACCGCTGATGGAGACAGAAGAGGGGGATGATTCTGGTAAGGGCAAGTTTCTGATTGCCACGGTCAAAGGGGATGTTCACGATATTGGTAAAAATCTTGTCGATATCATTCTCACCAACAACGGTTATCAGGTGATTAACCTAGGTATTAAGCAGACTGTTGATGCCATTGTTGCCGCCTATGAGGAGCATCAGCCCGATTGCATCGCCATGAGCGGTTTGTTGGTGAAATCCACCGCTTTTATGAAAGATAATCTCAGCGTCTTTAACGACAAAGGCATTTCTGTGCCGATCATTCTGGGTGGTGCTGCATTGACGCCTAAGTTTGTCTACGGTGACTGCCAGGATGTTTACAACGGTCAGGTAATTTACGGGAAAGATGCCTTTGCAGATCTGACATTTATGGATCGGCTGATGCCTGCCAAGAAAGCAGAGAGCTGGCAGGATGCAACCGGCTTTATGGGTGACTACGCCCAATACAACCAGAAAGGCCGTCAGGCCATAAACCAGGCTGAAGCTGAGCTAAATGGTGGAGGTAAAAAGGAACAGCCTAACGTGCCTGATGTGATCGATACTAAGCGGTCTGACGCTGTTGATATCGATATTCCGCGTCCCACGCCCCCCTTCTGGGGAACCAAGATTCTCCATCCAGAGGACTTTGATATGGACGAGCTTTACTGGCATCTGGATCAGCAGGCGTTATTTGTTGGCCAGTGGCAGTTTCGTAAACCCAAGGATCAATCCCGCGAGGACTATGATGCGTTTCTAGCAGAGAAGGTCCATCCCATCTTGGCCGAGTGGAAACAGAAGGTGAAGGATGAAAATTTACTCCACCCCCAGCTAATTTATGGTTACTTCCCGTGTGTTGCAGAGGAAAATTCTGTGCATGTGTATGATCCTGCTGTGATTGACCAGGGGCTAACGCCTTTGGACGCTGAACCTCTGTTTACCTGGCAGTTTCCTCGTCAGAAGTCTATGCGTCGTCTGTGCATTGCCGACTTTTTCTTGCCTAAGGACCAGAATCAGTTTGATGTTTTCCCCTTGCAAGCTGTTACCGTGGGCCAAATTTCGGCGGACTATGCCCGTCAGTTATTTGCTGAGGATAAATACACCGACTATCTGTACTTCCATGGGTTGGCAGTGCAGGTAGCGGAAGCGATGGCGGAATGGTGCCATGGACGCATCCGTAGAGAGCTAGGTTACGGTGACCAAGAGCCCGATAACATTCGCAATATGCTGGCCCAGCGTTATCAAGGCAGTCGCTATAGCTTTGGCTATCCGGCCTGTCCCAATGTGGCGGATCAAGCACATCAGCTAGATATTTTAGGGGTTGACCGTATAGGTATGACCATGGATGAAAGTGAACAGCTTTATCCTGAAGAGTCCACCACGGCGATTATCACTTACCATCCTGCGGCTAAGTACTTTAGTGCTTAATATTATGACCTGACTGAGTGGCCATCTGTGGATTGGGCGCTCAAGGGATTGGCCGCTCAGGCAAATCGCATCAGCGGATGCTTATAAGCTTTCTAAAAATACTAATAGGTCAGACATATCTTGAATATTGGGCTGAAACTGAGGCATCGGTGGCGTTTTACCACTGATGACCTGCTTAATCAGGGCAACCTGCGATTTGCGCTCAGATACATTTTGTAGATCAGGACCTACTTCTCCAGCCCCCTTAAGACCATGGCAGGTGGCGCAATTTTGCCAGAATAGCTGCTGCCCCCGCTCAAGGTTCCCTGTGGATGCCAAAACATCGTGTACGTAGGGATCAGACACCTCTACCCTGTGAATCCC
>CALBPH010000440.1 GCA_937899365.1 uncultured Leptolyngbya sp. | reverse complement strand
CGCCTTCAGCATCGAACGAGCTGAGCTTGGGCCGCAGCCGCTGGTGCAGCCGGGGGAGCTTCAGAAGCAGCAGCCGGTTCCTCTCGAGAAATAGATTCATAGGTAGGACGCGACGGGGAACGTCGATTGATTGAATCTGACATCAAGTCAACTTCAACATCACGGCTGGTGCCATCTTCCTGAGTCTCTAACTTGTGGACAGCAATATCTAGACATAGGGACTGAAGCTCACGCATCAGAACCTTGAAGGACTCAGGTGTACCCGGACGGGGAATGGCCTTGCCTTTAACAATGGCGTTTAGAGCTTCGTTACGTCCCTGCATATCGTCAGACTTAACAGTCAGAAGTTCCTGCAAAGTATAGGAAGCTCCAAAGGCTTCTAGAGCCCACACCTCCATTTCACCAAAGCGCTGACCGCCTTGCTGAGCCTTACCACCCAACGGTTGCTGGGTTACAAGTGAGTATGGACCAGTGGAGCGGGCGTGAATCTTGTCGTCCACCAAGTGAACGAGTTTCAACATGTAGGGTTTGCCCACCGTTACGGGGCGATCAAACGCTTCTCCTGTCCGCCCATCATAGAGCTGGATTTTCCCAGGATCTTCAGGATTAAATACCCAACCATTACCCGTGGCATCTCGAGCATCCTGCAACTTGCCATGGGTGGTTTCCATGGACGCTTCGTCGCCGTACATTTCATCAAAGGGCGTTATCTTAAAGCGGGCATTGAGGTTTTCGCCAGCCCAACCTAACAGGCATTCAAAGACCTGCCCCACATTCATACGGGACGGTACACCCAAGGGATTGAGAACAATATCAATCGGCGTACCATCGGGTAGATATGGCATATCTTCGATGGGCAAAATCCGAGAGATGATCCCCTTATTACCATGGCGGCCTGCCATCTTATCGCCTACTTGAATCTTGCGCTTTTGGGCAACATAGACCCGCACCACCATGTTGGCACCAGGGGGTAGCTCATCCCCTTGTTCACGGGTAAAGACGCGAACATCAACGACACGACCTTTTTCACCGTTGGGGACCCGCAGAGAATTATCTCTGACGTCTCGAGCTTTTTCACCAAAGATAGCCCGCAGTAGTTTTTCTTCGGGGGGCTGGTCAGATTCGCCCTTAGGCGTCACCTTACCCACCAGAATGTCGCCGGATGTAACCCAGGCACCAATGCGAATGATGCCGGTTTCATCTAGCTGACGTAGGGCATCTTCACCCACGTTGGGAATTTCACGGGTAATTTCTTCTGGACCTAGCTTGGTCTGACGAGCCTCAATTTCAAACTTTTCAATATGAATAGAGGTGTAAAGATCGTCATAGACCAGACGCTCACTCAGAAGAATGGCATCTTCGTAGTTGTAGCCTTCCCAAGGCATGTAGGACACCAGGACATTTTGCCCCAGGGCTATTTCCCCGCCCTCAGTTGCAGAACCATCGGCCAGCACTTGGCCAGCAACCACTTTGTCACCAGCAAACACTAGGGGACGCTGATTCAAGCAGGTGTCTTGATTCGAACGCTGGTACTTTTGCAGCTCTTGGGCGTATTGATTACCGTCGGCATCGGTAACCACAACATTTCTGGCATCCAAGAAGGTGACTTCACCATCAACGGGACTGACAACCACCATGCCGGAGTCACGGGCTGCCTGGGCTTCTAACCCCGTTCCCACCAGAGGGCGTTCCGGGCGCAGTAGGGGCACCGCCTGACGCTGCATGTTTGATCCCATCAGGGCTCGGTTAGCATCGTCATGCTCTAAAAACGGAATCAGGGATGTGGCTACAGAAATAATCTGCACGGGCGACACTGCCACATAATCGACTTCAGAACTTGCCGTGGTAATAAAATCTTGGCGATAGCGGACAGGTACGGATTCGCCCAGAATATTGCCGTCGATATCAATGGGAATATCACCTGGAGCAACGCGGAAGTCGTCTTCTTCGTCAGCCGTCATGTAGGTCGACGGCAGATCTTTACGAATGCGACCGTTGTCGACCTGGAAAAATGGCGTTTCAATAAAGCCAAAATCATTCACACTCGCATGAGTGGCCAGAGACCCAATTAACCCGGCATTGGGTCCCTCAGGTGTCTCAATCGGACAAATACGACCGTGGTGAGATGGGTGAATATCCCGAACAGCAAAGCCAGCTCGCTCGCGGGTTAGACCGCCAGGACCAAGGGCACTGATACGGCGCTTGTGGGTCAGCTCAGCCAGAGGGTTAGTTTGGTCCATAAACTGGGACAGCTGACTGGAACCAAAGAACTCCTTAATGGCGGCAGCCAGGGGTTTGGGGTTAACCAGAGACGCAGGGGTCAGGGAGTCGGAATCGGAGACCGTCATCCGCTCACGGATAATACGCTCTAAACGATTGAGGCCAACTCGTACTTGATTTTGTAATAGCTCACCAACGGAACGAACCCGACGATTACCCAGGTGATCGATGTCATCGATGATGCCAATGTCAAACTCTAGGTTAATTAGGTAATCGATGGCAGCGAGCACATCTTGAGGAGTAAGGACTCGGATAGCATCGGGCACATTTAATCGCAGTTTGCGATTGAGCTTATGACGCCCCACTTTCCCTAAGTCGTAGCGCTTAGGATCAAAGAAACGGGAGTTTAATAGCTGCTGACCACCGGATACAGTGGGAGGCTCACCGGGACGAAGTTTGCGATACAGCTCTAGCAAAGCTTCTTCTTCGCAAAATTGGCCTTCTTATTCAATGGTTTTTTGGAAGTACTCAGGGTGGCGCAGGGAATCGAAAATCTCGCTGTCGCTCAGCCCCAAGGCCTTGAAAAGAACCTGGGCAGAAAGCTTCCGGGTCTTATCGATCCGCACCCAAACCAGGTCGTTCTTATCGGTTTCGAACTTAAGCCAGGCACCCCGGTTGGGAATAAGGTTGGCATTGTAAGTTCGGCGACCGTGTTTATCGGTTTCAGCCTTGTAGTAAACGCCAGGACTACGCACAATCTGATTGACGATCACTCGCTCAGCACCATTGATGATGAAGGTGCCGCGATCGGTCATCAGTGGCAAGTCACCGATGAATACTTCTTGCTCTTTAATTTCCCCAGTTTCCTTGTTAATGAGCCGCGTTGGGACGTACATTTGTACTGAGTAAGTACTGTCACGACGCTTGGCCTCATCGACCATGTATTTAGGTGCTTTGAGCTTGTAATCTTTACCCAGAAAATGAAGCTCTAGCTTGCCCGTGTAGTCGGTAATGGGTGAGAAACTCTCAAGTTCTTCGATTAGCCCTTCTTGCAAAAACCAGCGAAAGCTAGAGCGCTGAATTTCAACTAGGTCAGGCAGTACAAAGGAGGATTGGGAAATGGTTAGGTCAGTCATTCGTCTCCTCGAGCAGGTCGGGCCTAAATAAATGGAGTATAAAAGTGAGGGATAAGCAGGATTTAGTCAAATCGATGTCAAAATCGAAATAGTGCTAAGTTACAAGCACAAGAATGACTACATTTCCCCATGGAGTAATGCAGTCAAACTAATATTTATCAGGTGTTTTGCTAGCATTCGATAGCTAAAAAGGGCGCGGTAAGCAATAGCCAAATTCAAAAGCAACCGTGAGGCACCAACGCTATGGGTAGGATGAGTACAAGGGGCTGATTAATTGGTTACCTAAGGCTAACGCATAGCCGAGGTAGTATATCACAAATCAGCATTCAAATTTAATATTTTCGTCACACCATTTTTATTTTTTGGTAGTAAGACTCTGTCAGAACAGGTGTAGACCTTATCTAATGCCTTAAATGGTGGATGACTGAATAATTTTTTAAAAAACTAACATTTATTATTCTGAAACGGCAAAGGAAGCATCAGGCAGATTAAACAATGTCCTCGCATTAGCCGTTGTTTGAGCCGCCAGCGTCTCTAGGGAAACCTCCCTTAGACCAGCTACGCACTCTGCTACGTGGAGCACATTAGCGGGTTGGTTTCGCTTTTGTTTTCGCTTTGGCACCGGTGATAAAAAGGGACAGTCGGTTTCAACCAATATGCGATCGCAACCCACCATCTGAGCCGATGCCTGTACCTGGGTAGCACTTTTAAAGGTGACAATACCGCTGAAACTAATATAAAGCCCCAGATCTAGAAACCACTGGGTTTCCTCTGGAGTTCCCGTCCAGCAGTGCATGACTCCTTGCACAGGGCCGTGTTCCTGCCAAAATTCTTGGAGCACGTCCCGCATGGTTGCTGCCGCATCTCGACAGTGAATAATCACCGGCAGCCCTAGGTCGTAAGCGACGGATAGCTGAGCCCGAAATGCCTCAAGTTGGCATGCCTGGTCATCAGCCTTAAAAAAATCTAACCCCGTCTCTCCGATAGCTACTACCCGAGCATCCGACAGAGCCAGCTGGCGAATCTGGTCAGCTAGCTCCGACGTCCACTTATCCATATCCAGAGGGTGCAGACCCACTGCAAACGATATTTCATCAAAACGATTGGCAATCGCCTGAATAGCATCAAACTCTGATGGCTCAACACAGGAATGAACCAGATGAGCAACGCCTGCCTGTCGCCAAGCAGAGGCCACCTCGTCTAGATCGGGCTGAAAACTATCAAAGTTAATGTGGACGTGGGTATCAACCAGTTGCATGAATTGCTATGAAGGCGTTTCGTGCTTTTTCAAAGCATGGGCAATTCTAGACTTTCGGCGGGCGGCAGCATTTTTGTGAATGCTGCCACGCTTGACTGCTTTATCAATTTTGCTAAAAGCTGCGGACATAGACGAATCAACAGCCTGCTTCTTTTCGTCAGAAGGATCGGTAGCATACTCGCCTAGCGCAGCGTAGTAGCTTTTGGTCAAAGTTTTGACCGCCGACTTGTATGACTTATTCCGTAGACGATTGCGCTCCGCAACTTGGATGCGCTTCACCGCAGATTTAATGTTTGCCACTATTAGCCAATGTAATATTTGTCAGGGTCTCGAATTATAGCATCAAAATGATGAGTCAAAACTATTGACCGTTAGAATATGCGAGCCAATTCGGCTGCCTCTAATTAATCCACGCTAAGCTATAACAGTCACCATCCTCCAACCCTCGCCACCCGCCTCAATGTTGCGAACTTTGTACCAGCTCAGTGAAGCGCAGACCGAACTCCAACGTATTTGCGATCGCATCCACACCGATCAGGTGATTGAGCAAGAAGCCACCGTTCGAGAAATACTGAACGCCGTTCGACGATCAGGGGATGAGGCCCTCTTGCACTACACCACTAAGTTTGACCAGCAAACCCTAACCCCCAGCACCCTGCGCATCAGTGGCGCAGAAATCGACACCGCCTACCAGCAAGTTTCGAGTGAACTGCTCAAAGCTATTCAGTTAGCTTGCAAAAACATCACAGCCTTTCATAAACAGCGCCTACCCAAAAACTGGGTCACCTTTGAAGATGACGGCGTTGTCCTCGGCAAGCGCTATACCCCCGTTGCCCGTGCCGGCATCTATGTCCCCGGCGGTCGAGCCGCCTACCCCAGCACCGTGATGATGAACGCCATTCCAGCCCGCGTAGCTGGGGTGGAACGCTTGGTCATGGTCACCCCTACCCCCAATGGCCACATCAATCCAGCCGTGCTGGTGGCCGCCCAAGAAGCCGGCGTCCAAGAAATCTATCGAGTAGGCGGCGCCCAAGCCATAGGGGCCCTAGCCTACGGTACAGAGACTGTCCCTAAGGTTGACGTCATCAGCGGTCCTGGCAACGTTTATGTCACCCTGGCCAAAAAGCAGGTGTATGGCACCGTTGGCATCGACTCCCTGGCCGGTCCGTCCGAGGTGCTGATTATTGCAGACCACACTGCCAACCCCACTCATATCGCCGCCGATCTGCTGGCCCAGGCCGAACATGACCCCCTGGCCGCCGCCATCCTACTAACCACCGATAGCACTCTGGCCGAAAAAGTCGTCGCCGAAGTTGACCGACAGCTCGCCGGACACCCCCGCCAGATTCCTACCGAAAAAGCAATTGCCCACTATGGCATTGCAGTGGTGGTCGAATCGTTAGAAGTAGCCGCCCAGCTCTCCAATCAATTTGCGCCCGAACACCTGGAGTTGGAAGTGGACGACCCATGGTCATTAATCGAAAAGATCACCCAGGCTGGGGCCATCTTTCTTGGCCACGATACCCCAGAAGCCATCGGTGACTATCTAGCAGGGCCCAACCACACCCTACCCACCTCCGGTGCAGCTCGCTATGCTTCTCCCCTGAGCACTGAAACCTTTATGAAGCATTCCAGCTTAATCCAGTATTCAAAGTCAGCCCTGGGCAATGTCGCCAGTGCCATTGACGCCCTAACCAGTGCGGAAGGTCTGCCATCCCATGGGGACTCAGTAAGACTGCGCGTAGAAGAGTAAAGACTATATTGGCGGCAGCCATAGACGTCAAACCTGAGCCTGCCCTTAGTCCGCCTGAGCCGTTTGCCGGTTTTGCATCGATAAGAATAGTCGCAGTCTTAGCAAACTTGTTGTCTGCGCAATATTCAGGGGCAGTGTGGATACTCCCTCCAGGCGAGACTGGACCCAGCCATCTCCCCAATACCACTCATGAAAGCCATCCACCCCCCGATGGAGCAAGAACCGAACGGCATGGTCCGAACATTCATCAATCGTGTGATCGATGCGAATGGGGCCAACGTAACTAGAAAATGACTGCCCTACTTCGAGCGGTGCTTTGAAGTTCTCAGAAAACTGCTGTGGCCATAACCACTGCCGCAGCTGATCAGGCTGGGTTAGCCCCTGGCGCAATTGAGCAACCGTCGCATCAATCTCAATCCGCAGAGTACTTTGCTGATAAATCCCAAACATAGCGATGGTGGTTTCTCCTAACAATAGAGCAGGACTATGGAACAGGTGATAGAGGTGATAAAACTCTGAATAACCGCCCCCCTGCCCCGGCAGCTCTACTACTACAATATTAAATATTAAGAACTGTTAGAACAAAGCAACACCATG
The DNA here is from genome assembly GCA_937899365.1 of uncultured Leptolyngbya sp. Classification (GTDB taxonomy): domain Bacteria; phylum Cyanobacteriota; class Cyanobacteriia; order Phormidesmidales; family Phormidesmidaceae; genus Leptothoe. Next base: position 789 of record CALBPH010000440.1, on the reverse strand, counting down.
GCGGATCAGCTCATTCGAGCAGTAGCAGCAGATGGCGGTATCCGAGTCGTTGGAGCCATCACCACCCGGTTAGTCGAAGAAGCCAGAACTCGCCACAAACTATCCTATGTAGCCACAGCTGCCCTAGGCAGAACTCTCACCGCCGGAGCCCTGCTCGTCTCCAATATGAAACGGGAAGACTCCCGGATCAATATCCAGATTGAAGGGGATGGACCCCTCGGCGGCATCTTAGTCGATGCACGGCTGGATGGTAGCGTCCGCGGCTACGTGGCCGCCCCATCCACCGAGCTACCTCCCAATGCCCAAGGCAAACTTGATGTGGGTGCAGCGGTGGGACGCAACGGTTATCTTTATGTGGTGCGTGACTCAGGTCTGGGATATCCCTACTCGAGCACGGTGGAGTTAGTCTCGGGTGAGATCGGCGACGACTTGACTCAATACCTAGCCACCTCAGAGCAAACGCCTTCCGCCCTGGTGCTTGGCGTATTTGTAGACCAGCATGGAGTCGAAGCCGCAGGCGGCTTACTGCTACAGATTCTTCCCAAGGTATCGAATGACGAGCGGCTGATTGCCACCTTAGAGTCACGGATTGCTTCGTTAACTGGGTTTACCCCCATGCTACGGGCGAAGAAAACCCTGCCCCAAATTTTTGAAGATTTGGTGGGGGATATGGGGCTCCAAATTTTTCCAGAAAGTAAGCTCCTACGATTTCACTGCCCCTGCGATGGTCAGCGGATGTTATCGGCTCTCAAACTGATGGGGGAAGATGAACTCCAGGACATGAGCAAT
>CALBPH010000439.1 GCA_937899365.1 uncultured Leptolyngbya sp. | reverse complement strand
GTTCAGGAATCGGTAGGGCATCCATATCAGTGCGCACAGCTAAGACGTCAGCTACCTGGCCTGCACCGTTCAGATTGGCCACCACCCCCGTTTTGCCCACCATCTCTTGCACATGGAACCCACAGGACGACATGACCCCGGCCACATAGGCGGCGGTTTTATATTCTTGACCGCTTAGCTCTGGATGGGCATGGAGGTGGCGGCGAATGTCAATCAGACGGGGGGTAATTTTCTCGGTAATCGCTTTGATCTGGCTGTGCATTTGGAGCAGGGTAATGGGCCTGTACTTAGTTGTAAGGCAGAATGCTTTGAGAATAAAGCATCTTGAACCAGGAATAGCAGTACTTATTTAGCCACTCATACTTGAGCTGCTCTATGTTTCTCAATTGCCTGATATCACCAAAATGTCATTTGTATCATCCCAAGGGCCAAGACCTAATAAGATGAGCGACCTGTACATCTGGCAAATCTCTAAATTGAGAGATGAGCGAAGCAACCACCAATGGTTACCGTTTTCAAGTGGAGACAATCCGCCGCTGGTTTGCTGAGAGTTAGGAATATCGAAGGCTGTCGATTTGAGGGCGGTTTATCATAGGCGTATATCTCTTAGCTGATCGGAGCTTTAAGAATGGGACGTAGCAAAATTTTGCAAGCAGGAAAGTCCTATTCATTTCGACAATATTTCGAAATGCCCTATGAACCTGACGAGATTTTGGCAGAATTTGGTTATGAGCTAACCCTTGAAAAGCTGACGCTACCCAAAGTAAGTCAAACACTTGAGCGTTTACCTGCCCTGCGTCAACAAATGGAAGACGTATTGCCCTTTGTCAGCCTATCGAGTGAAATGGCCCGCCGTGAGGTACTGGTTTCACCAGTGCTGATGGAGGTGGTCCGCCTTTGTCACTGCCAACTCAGGATTGAGTATCCCCTTGTAGTCAATGACTGGCTCAAAGGCAGCTTAGACTATTTGCTCAGGTCCCAAGCTAGCGTAGCTGTAGTGGAAGCAAAACGCGATGACTTGAGTCGAGGCTTTACCCAGCTAGCTATCGAATTAATTGCCCTGGCAGAGACAGATGAGCGGGATATCGTCTATGGGGCGGTAACCATCGGAGAAGCATGGCGTTTTGGCAAACTCAATCGGCTCAACCGTAAAATTAGCCAGGACCTGACTTTGTACAAGGTGCCTGATGAACTAGAACAGGTATTGGCCACCTTAGTTGGAATCATGCAAGAAAATCCTGACTAAATAAGTGGTGTGCGCCTATGCCCAGCCATTGACTGGGGCTATGTCCAGCCATTGACTATAGTCAGCCGCCTAGTCCAAGGTTTTCCCAGGAAACTCAGCCATGGGCGTTGAAAAAAATAAAGGATACCATCGGTTAGTACTCGAATCCTGCCATGAAAGACATTAAGCACCTGTGGAAACTTGCTCCGACGGTTTTGCGATCGCTACTCATCGCCGTTTTAGTAATCGTCGTCGCAGGGTTTAGTACAGCCGCCGTGGGAGTGGGCACCCAGTCCTTACCAGCGATACCCTCCTCAGCATCACCGCCACCCCAGCCAGACTCCAGGCTGATTGCCCGTGCCCTATCAGGCGCGTATACAATTCCCACCGCTTGTTCGGTCCCCATCATCCCGGCCATCGTCACCGAAGAAGAAGTTGAGCTGCGGCAGTACCAGGCAGATTTTGCCCAATTTATCGAAGAGCAGGCCGAACTAGACCGTGAGGTCAACCTAACCTCTCAGCGAGACGTGCTAGCTATCAGAAAATTTCGTCTCGATTGCCAAATCATGCTGACGCGAGCACAGCAGGCATTGCAATCAAATAACATAGACCCCACGTTTGACATAGCCATCACCCCCCAGGAAGTTGAGCTTCGCCAACGTCAGTTTGAACTTGCCAAACAAATCGACAGCGACGCGGTAGTTGCCCAGGAAGCAGGTGTAGCGTCTCTTAACCGGCTATGGTCAGCAAGACGAGCCCGCATAGACGCTGATATTTTACTGACTCAGGCCAAGGTTCAACAGAGACTGCAAGCAAGACAACGGGATTCAGATTAGGTAGAAAAACCTGACGTTGTTGATCTTCAAAAGGGGTTTATCGGCAAGATGCTGATCTATGGCATTGCTAAGCCATCGATGCAGCCCATATATCAGTAACAGCTCCAAACCATACTCAATAGAATCCATAGAAACAGCCCAAGTATTCTTTTTAATTATGCTGTTTCCATAGGATGCCGAGACTCATCAGTCTGAGCCACTGCAATACAGACCGATGAGCCCGCATTGCAGTGGCTCAGAACTCCATATCCCCGCAGTTTTTTAAACCATATGCGGGGCAGAAAAAATATATTTAAAGACTAAAAAAATTGCTAATCAAAAAATTCTGATGAAGTTCTGTTTCTTATCCGGATTGTTTTCTACAACGATAATGTTTCCATAAACCTCTCTTTACCTGGGTTTTCTATGGTGCTTGTCGGGCAAGTGCTGAGTGCGTTTATACAGAGAGATCCAGATGTGGTTTTATTTAATGTCTCCTTAACCTGATTCTCTTTAAACGTTAACGCTTACTTGCCGATCGGGGGACACAGCTCACCAGGGCTGATAGCCAACGTAACGCCAAAAGAATACCCTCATCACCCGGCCTGTCATCTGATCTCAGGCTGCTAGTTTGTCATGACAATGTCTGTTCCCATTCGACTCGCTACGTTTAATGTCTCTCTCTATCAAAACAATGCTAGAGACCTGATAGAAGCTAGGTTTGAACTCACCGAAGCTGGCTTTCCTGCCGTCAGTTCAGACCATCGATGGGTGGGTGTTGTCCCCTCCGGTGCTAGCCAACGTTGTCAGTTCGTGGATGGGATTGAATTCCTAGGTGGGGAGGTCGGTGCGCTGACTGATTCTTTGGTAACAGAGTCCTTTATTCAAGTTTAACCACAGAACAATCTAGGGAGAGAGCTTCTCCCCAGAGCGTATTTCGATGGCGATTTGATTCCTTATTTGTGGAGAGAGCATGACAGATTTTTTAGAGAGAATTGGTAGCTTTACCAGCGACATCGGAGCTGAGATTGCGGCGTTTGATGCGGCCACCCAGACGGTGTTTATGGTGAGCGGCGACACTGAGGTGCAGCTGATTAGCCTGGCTGATGCTAGCAGTCCCACGCTGCTAGGGGTGCTGGATATTGCTGATTTGCTGCCCAATGTGGAGGGTGTCAATAGCGTGGCGGTGTCTAATGGGTTGGTTGCGATCGCAATCGGCGCAGATCCCCAAACCGACCCCGGCTTTGTCGCTGTAGCCGATATCGCTGCTGTGGCGGCTGGTGACACCAACGCATTTCAAATCGTGCAGGTGGGCGCTTTGCCCGACAACGTTACCTTTACCCCCGATGGCAGCAAAATTCTATCGGCCAATGAGGGTGAGCCCGATGGGGGTGTAGACCCCGACGGCTCCATCAGCATCATTGATGTATCCAGTGGTATTGCCAATCTTTCCCAGGCAAATGTCGCGACCGTTGGCTTTGAAGCCTTTAACGGTCGCGAGAACGATCTGCGGGCTGACGGTGTGCGCATCTTCCCTGATGCTGGCGCAGCTCAAGATTTTGAGACTGAGTTCATCGCAGTTGCTCCCGACGGTTCCCAAGCCTTTGTGACGTTGCAAGAAAACAACGCCCTGGCCGTCATCAATTTGGCAACCAATGAAGTTGAGGGGATCGTTCCCCTGGGGGTCAAAGACTTTAACAGTGGCAACGGTCTGGATGCCAATGACCAAGACGGTGCGATCAACATTCAGAATGAGCCCGTGTTTGGCTTGTTTATGCCAGACTCCATTGCCTCCTTTGAAGCCAATGGTCAGACTTTCTACATTACCGCTAACGAAGGTGATGACCGGGGCGATGCTGACGAAGATGATCGTGGTGACGCCATCCGTCTGGGTGACCTGGCCGATGTCACCTCCTTTGGTCGTTCGGGTCTGACATTGGATGAGAGCATTGACCCAGCCCTGGCTGAGGATGAAAATCTTGGTCGTTTAACTATCTCTTCCATCGACGGCGACATTGATGGCGATGGCGACATTGATCGAATTTTCTCCTATGGTGCTCGCTCCTTCTCTATCTGGGATGAGAACGGCAATCAGGTGTTTGATAGCGGTAGCCAGATTGCTGAGATTACGGCTGAGCTAACGCCTGAACTGTTTAACGCTAACGATGGTGACCCGGCTGAGTTTGACAATCGCTCCGACAATAAAGGTGCTGAACCCGAAGCCGTGACCACTGGCGAAATCGGTGGTGTTCCCTTTGCTTTTGTCGGTCTAGAACGGGCTGGCGGTGGTGTGCTGGTGTATGACCTCAGTGACCCCACCAATCCAGAGTTTGTGCAGTATGCCCGCAGTGACGAGGATATCGCCCCTGAGGGTCTCGTCTTTATTTCAGCAGAAGACAGTCCCACGGGAAAGCCGCTGCTAACCGTGGCTAACGAAGAGTCCAACACCCTGGCAGTGTATGAGACTAACGTAGCCGCGGCCACGATCTCTGAGATCCAGGGCGCCGGCCATGTGTCTCCCCTAGACGGTGAGCTGGTACAAACCGAAGGCATCGTTACAGCGGTAGATTTCCGTGGTTTCTATGTGCAGGGTGCGGACGATGGCAACGATGCCACATCTGAAGGTCTGTTTATCTCCACTAGCGGCAGCCCCACGGTCAGCGTTGGTGACGAGGTGCGTCTGTTGGGTGTCGTCAACGAGTTTATCCCTGGCGGTGCTGGCACTGGCAACCTATCCACCACCCAGATGAGAGACCCCGATGTGGTCGTTCTCTCTTCTGACAAAGAGCTACCTGAGGCAGTTGTCCTAGGTGAAAGCGCTCGTCATGCTCCTACCGAGACAGTCAAAAGCGACGATGAACTACCGGTCAACCTCCAGGAAGAAGCCGGTAACTTTGACCCCACCGAAGACGCTATCGACTTCTATGAATCGTTAGAAGGAATGCGCGTCACGGTAGAAGATGCCGTGGCTATTTCTCCCACCCGTGTATTTAACCCGTTCTCTGCTGAGGCATTTACCCTGCCCAACCAGGGTGCTGGCATCAGTCCTAGCGATGCTCTAACGTCGCGGGGCGGCATCAACCTCAGGTCTGGCCCTGACAATACCGGCGATCAGAATCCTGAGCGGGTGCAGATTCAATTCAACCCCATCACCATGCCTGAGGGATTTGACACACCTGCCCTAAATGTGGGTGATCGGCTGGGTGATGTAACCGGTGTGGTGGGCTATAGCTTTGGCAACTTTGAAGTCAATGTTACCGAAGCATTTGACATTAATTCCATTGGTCTAGAGCAGGAGGTCAGTGGCATTGCCGGCAGCAACAACGAGCTTACCGTAGCCAGCTATAACGTACTCAACCTGGCAGCAGACGGCACCGATGTGGCCCAGTTTGGTTTGCTGGCAGACCAGATTGTCACCAATCTGAATAGTCCTGACATTGTCGCCCTACAGGAGATTCAGGATGACAGCGGTGTAACCGATGACGGCACGGTGGATGCGACCCAGACATTGCAAACATTGGTGGATGCGATCGCAACCGCTGGCGGACCTGACTACGAGTTCATCGATGTCGCTCCCGAAAACAACACCCAGGGCGGCGTTCCCGGTGGCAACATCCGCAACGCCTATCTGTATAACCCAGAGCGCGTTGAGTTAGACTCCTTTGCTGCCATCGACCAGGATGCCGCCTTTGACGGCACCCGCAATCCGCTGGTGGCTAACTTTACCTTTAATGGCAACCCAGTGACCGTGGTTAACAACCACCTCACCTCTCGCTTTGGTTCCTCCCCCGTCTACGGCGGACCCCAGCCCTTTGTCCAGGCTGGTGAAGCAGAACGTGAAGCCCAAGCCCAGGCCCTCAACGACTTTGTAGACAGCATTGTCGACACCAACCCTGACGCCAAGGTGATTGTATTAGGCGACCTCAACACCTTTGAATTTACCAACGACCTGGCGGAGATTCTGCCCGGTACCGGCGACGAGCGGGTCCTCACCAATCTGGTGGACCGGGCCGATGACGATGCCTACACCTTCATCTTTGACGGCAACAGCCAGGTGCTGGACCACCTGTTTGTCACCGACTCTCTCCTAGAGGGAGCCGAGTTTGACATCGTCCATGTCAACAACGACTTCACCCGCGACGACAACGGTGCCCTGTTTACAGACACCATTGCTGCCAGTGATCACGAGCCCATATTAGCCAAATTCACCCTAGAACCCACTGTGACTGAACCCTCTACTTTCACTCTGCAACTGCTCCACGCCGCCGACCAAGAAGCGGGTATTCCTGCTTTAGATGACGCACCCAATTTCTCTGCAGTGCTCAATGCCCTGCGCGACGACTTTGATAACACGGTCACCCTATCGTCTGGTGACGCGATCTTACCAGGTCTTTTCTTTAGCGCCAGTGAAGACGTCTTTGGCGGACAGGGTCGCGCCGACATTCTGATCCAGAATGAGCTAGGCTTTGAAGCCATTGCCCTAGGTAACCATGAATTTGACCTGGGTACCGAGTTACTCAGCGACCTGATTGCCGGTGGTGAAGATGACTCAGAAACCCCTGACGTAAATGAGTCCTTTGTAGGCGCTCAGTTCCCCTACCTCAGCTCCAACCTGGACTTTAGCACCGATGAGAACCTGGCTGATCTGGTCGTTGCCGACGACCAGGCACCTCAGCCCAACAGCCTGGCAGCAACAACAGTGATTACTGTCGGCGGTGAACAGATTGGCGTTGTGGGTGCCACTACCCCCACCCTACCGACAATCTCTAGCCCTGATGGTGTCACGGTTTTGCCTGAAGACTTTGATGGTACGCCCACCGCTGCCCAGCTCGATGCCCTAGCCGCAGAGATTCAGCAGGATGTAGATGAGATGCTGGCGGCCAATCCGGGAATGAACAAGGTGATTGTTCTCTCCCACATGCAGCAAATCAGCATTGAAGAGGAATTGGCCACCCGTCTGCGCAACGTAGACATTATTGTTGCTGGTGGTTCCAACACCCGTCTGGCAGATGAAACCGACCGTCTTCGCGACGGCGACGAGGCTCAAGGAACTTACCCCATCTTCACTACTGACGCTGATGGCAATCCTGTTGCTGTCGTCAACACAGACGGCAACTACAAGTACGTTGGTCGTCTGGTGGTTGACTTTGATGAAAATGGCATCATCATTCCTGAAAGCTATGACGCCGAGGTTAGCGGTGCCTATGCTACCGACGATGCTGGCGTTGCCGCCCTGGGGGCAGAAGGTCTGGTTGACCCCGAGGTTCAGGCGATTGTGGACGCTCTAGAAGAGGTTATCGTCGCGAAAGAAAGCAACGTCTTTGGTATCAGTGATGTTTACCTTAACGGCGTACGCGGCAGCGTGCGGACTGAGGAAACCAACCTGGGTAATCTAACCGCCGCTGCCAACCTGGCCATTGCCAAGGAAACAGATGACAGCGTTGTTATCTCTCTCAAAAACGGCGGCGGCATCCGTGATGATATCGGTCGCGTTGTTGTTCCCGCTGGCGGTACCGGCGAGCCTGAGCTGCTACCCAACGAAGAGATTCCTGGCGTTAAGCCTGAGGGTGGCATTTCCGAAACCGATATTGCCAACACCCTGCGGTTTAACAACGGTCTGACGTTGTTAAACATCACCGCTGAGGAGCTACTAGCCGTCATTGAGCACAGTGTATCCGCCACCGAAGAAGGTGTCACCCCCGGACAGTTTCCCCAGGTCAGCGGTTTAGAGTTTAGTTTTGACCCCACGGCTACTCCCAACGACCGGGTTCAGTCTCTAGTAGTGCTGGATGCCGACGGTAACGACGCCGACGTGATTGTTGAAAACGGTGAACTGGTGGGCGATGCCAGCCGCAGCTTCCGCATGGTAACCCTGAGCTTCCTAGCGGGTGGTGGCGATGGCTATCCTTTCCCTGAGCGCGATGTGGTCGAGCTTGCCCAAGATGACGACGCCCCTCGTACGGGTGTTGCCACCTTTGCCCCAGATGGGTCTGAGCAAGATGCCCTGGCCGAATTCCTGGCGGCTAACTTTGGTGATGAGACCACACCCTTTGATGTGGCTGATGTTGCCCCCGAAGACGACACTCGCATTCAGAACCTGGCCTTCCGTGAGGACACTGTTATCGACGGTGGTTCTACTGGCGGCGGCAACGGCGGCGTTGAGCCCGACGCTGATGTTGTCGGTACCGGTGGCTATGACACCTTAGCCGGGGGTGAGGGTGACCAGAGCATTAGCGGTGGCGATGGTGACGACATTCTACGCGGTGACCTCAACAACAGATATCCCCAGGGACGTTCTGGTGGCGACGATGCCATCTTTGGCGGTGCTGGTAATGACCGCATTGGCGGCAAGGGCGGCAACGACTTGTTGTTTGGGGATGAAGGCGATGACATGATCTGGGGTGACGCTGGCGATGACCTGCTCTATGGCGGTCTCGGCAATGACACGCTCACCGGAGATAACTTCTCTGGTGGTAAGGGTAGCGACACCTTTGCCTTTGCAGTGGGTCACGGCACCGACATCATTACTGACTTTGAGGTGGGTACTGATGTGATTGGTCTTATCGGTGACTTGACCTTTGGGGCCATCACCCAGAAAGTTCAAGGCACTGACCTATTGTTGGGTACCGGTAGTGAGACTCTTGCTGTGGTTCAGAACGTAACGACTACGTTAGATGAGACGTCCTTTACTC
>CALBPH010000438.1 GCA_937899365.1 uncultured Leptolyngbya sp. | reverse complement strand
CGGGCGACTACAGCCTGGACGATCTCTTTGCTTCCATCGATAAGGGCATCTATTGCAAGAAGATGGGTGGCGGCAGCGTCGGTGCTACGGGCCAGTTTAACTTTGCGGTGGATGAAGCCTATCTGGTGGAAAACGGCAAAATCACGCGTCCTCTGAAGGGGGCAACGCTGATTGGTGAGGCGGTGGACATCATGCAAAAGATTTCTATGTGCTCCCAAGATTTGAGCCTGGCCCCTGGCTTTTGCGGCTCCATTAGCGGCAATGTGTATGTCACCGTTGGCCAGCCCCACCTGAAGGTGGACAGCATTACGGTTGGTGGTCGTTAATTAACAACATTCCCTCTCCTATTGCCCTTCAAATAACAATGTCTAGAGTTAACAATGTCTAAAGTCATCGAAATCTCTTCTAACGCCCAAACCATTGCCCAGCGTCTGGGCATTACTAAGTACGACATCTACGGCTCTACCACTGATAGCACCAGTGTCCAGGTGGATAAGGGCGAACCTAAACAGGTAAAGGCGTCGAACCGGGCCAGCGTCACGGTGCGGGTATGGAACGACCAGGGTCGTCTGGGGGTGACATCCACCACCGATGTGGATCAGCGCGGTTTGGAACTGGCGCTTAAAACAGCAGCGGAGGCTAGCGCCTTTGGGGCCACGGACAATATTCCTGACTTTAGCCACGAGGCAACGGCTCCGCTGCCAAACGTGGAGGTGACCCTGGCGGACGCGGCTCCGGTGGGCACCTTAATTGAGCGGCTGGTGACGGCTGAGCAGGCGCTGTTAAAGGCCCATGATGCGATCGCAAGTGTCCCTTACAACGGTCTTGCCCAAAACGCCAGCGAGCATTTTTACGTCAACAGCGACGGTGCCCAGCGCAGTGAGGAACGCACCTCCGCCTCGGTTTATCTATATACCAAAACGGAGCAAGAGGGCCGCAAACCTCGCTCTGGTCACGCCGTTCGCATTGGTGTTGGCACTGACAACCTAGACATCGACGGCTGTTTGCAAGAAGCCACCGAGAAAACCCTTAGCCACCTGGACTACGAAAAAATTGAGTCTGGCAAGTATCGCGTTGTCTTCTCACCCAACGCCGTTTTAAGTCTGATCCGAGCTTTTGGCAACCTTTACAACGCCCAGAGCATTCTGGATAAGCGCAGTCTGTCCACCGCCGAGAGTCTCAATACCACCATTGCCTCGCCGCTGCTGTCGATTTATGACGACGCTCTGCATGAGGGCAATGTCAGTCCTGAAACCTTTGACGGCGAATGCACCCCCACCCGACTGTTGCCCATCGTCGAAAATGGGGTGCTGACAAACTTTTTACACAGTGCCGGCACCGCCAAACGCATGGGGGCTAAACCCACGGGCCACGCCAGCATTGGGGCCAAGGTTAGTGTGGGCAGCAATTTTCTGCATGTGACCCAGGGCAAGCCCGCGGACACCAGCTATAGCTTGGACGAGGCGGACAACGTCATCCTGATTGATGAGTTACAGGCTCTCCATGCCGGGGTTAATGCCCTCCAGGGCTCTTTTTCGCTGCCCTTTGACGGCTGGTTAATCAAAAAGGGACAACGCACCAGCATTGAGTCAGCCACCGTTGCCGGAGATTTTCGCCAGCTACTGCAGTCAATTCTCTATGTCTCGCCAGAAGAAGAAATCACCCCCAGCGGTGTGGCTCCCCATGTGTGGGTTGACGATTTATCGATTACGGGAGAGTAGACAGTACCAAGCGATCGGCTCAGGCTGTGGGCAGGCTTTCCATACTGGACAGGTATGCCCATACGGACATTTGGGCGGTATCTACACACCATTTTCCTAATTAGATGTTTTCACGTTAAAGATATGGTGTTTTAGGCCGATCAGGTGGAGGTTTCACGCTATCTGATAGTAAATACCCTGCTCTTACCACTGCAAGAATGACAAGCCCGACGGATCCGTCTCAGAGATTTGGCCTACCTGATTTTTCTAAACACGGCTTTCAAATAAAATCTGAGCTGGGGGCCAACCGAGCGGGCGGGCGTATTACCTATCTCGCCACCCACATTAAGACGCGACGTTCGGTGGTGATTAAGCAGTTTCAATTTGCTAACTCGTCTAACTGGGGAGGGTACGATGCTCTCCGCCAAGAAGGACAGGTACTAAAGAGCTTAAAACACCCAGGTATTCCTAGATACCTGGGTGTTTTTAAGTCAGATGACGGGTTTTGTATGGTGCAGGAATATAAGCGTGCCCATAGCTTGGCCAAACCCCGTAGCTTTGGTCCCGATGCCATTCGTGATATTGCGATCGCATGTCTCGAAATTCTGGTTTACCTACAAGATCGTATCCCCCCCGTCATCCATCGCGACTTTAAACCCGCCAATATCCTGGTCAGCAAAAAGCTAAAAGTCTACTTAGTGGACTTTGGCTTTGCTCGCATTGGCGACGGCGAAGTGGGCGTCAGCAGCGTCGTCAAAGGTACCCTAGGGTTTATGCCCCCAGAGCAAATCTTTAACCGACATCTCACCGAAGCCTCTGACCTCTATGGGCTGGGGATGACCCTAATTTGTCTACTCACCAACACCCCCGCTGACCAGGTGGGAGATTTAGTCGATGTCACCTATCGTGTGGACTTTAGGCAGCTCAAATCTGACCTCAGCCCCCAATGGATCAAGTGGCTAGAAAAAATGGTCAACCCTCGCCTTAACGAACGATTTGAAAATGCTAAGGTCGCCCTAGAACAGGTGCCAGACCATGGCCTCCGCCAACCCCAAACCCTGGCTAGTCACACCCAGTTCGATTTGACCGCCCGCAACCGAGGGGAACTATTAACCACCGCCATCACCCTAACCAATTCGGTACCGGGTACCACCCTGACGGGGAACTGGCAGGTGGCCCCCCACGACAGTGATCCCCCCTTAAGCGACGGCCGCCACAGCTGGGTTCACTTCTCACCGACTGAGTTTGCTAGCAACAATGTCACCACCCAGATTCAGATAGACACCAGTCAGCTAATGACGGGTCAGATTTACGAGCGCACCCTACAACTCAAAAGCAATGCCCACCAGGCCGTGCAATCATTTGCCCTCACGGTAGAAACCGCCCCCATGCCCATCCTACGCAACCGGGGCACCCCCTATCCACTGTTGGGTGGTCTGCTAATGGCCTGCTGGATAACGGTTTGGGGCTTAACCACCCTTCTACCCAACTACGGTCCCGGCAATACCCTCACGGTATTGACAATTTTTGGTAACGGTCTGGGGTGGCAGATCGGCAGCTGGTTACTGCATGAAGCTAAGCTCAACTCCCCAGCATCCCGCATCACTATGATGGTGGGGGCCATCGCTGTCGCCTTGGTTGCCCCCCTATGTCTGGTGCTCAATGTCACCACCACCGATGCCGTCACCACAGCCGTTACCACGGGTTTGGGCATGATGGGGGGGAGCGTGCTGAGCACCATTAGTGGCCTAACGATCAATCGCTTTTGGCAGCAAGACATTAAACCCAAATTTGCCATTGGTCTATCCCTACTGACCTGTCTGTTAGGTCTCGGTCTCGGTCTGCGCTGGGGCTTGGCCCTCAGCAATCCTTGGATCACCTTTGGCCTAATTGCCAATGCCTTCGGTATCGGCACCATGCTGACCTATTTACCCATTCAACAGGCCCAGACCATTGCCCTCTATCGCCACAATGTTGAACAGCATCGAATTCGTCCCTAGGTCTCTACAGAATCCAGATTCTCACCCTGTCAGTGCGCAGCAGCCCTTAGATTCAAAATCACCAGCACATTTTGAATTTAACGGGGTAGCATGATGATGTTCTAAAGGATTTGTGCGATGACTCTTCGACGACTCACACCGTTCGTAGTGTTCGGAATGCTCGCGGCCACAGGCAGTGCCTCAGCCCACATGATTGAGACTAACTACGTTCTCGATCGGCTTTCTAATGCTGAGTCTCAGTCGGTGTTAAATATGCAGAGCACCTATAGCAATGGCGCTCCCCTCAAGGGCGCCAAGGTGAATGTATATTCCCCCAATAAAACTGTCACCACTTGGACCCAAGGCGTCACCGACAGCGAAGGTCGCTTTAGCTTTAGCACCAATCAGGCCCTCCCAGGCGCTTCTGAAGGAGCAATCGAGCAGCAGGGCCATGGCGATATTCTGACGGTACCGGTGGATGAAGCTGGCGTTATGCCTGAATTAATTAGCGATGTCAGCGATACCGATATCCACTACGGCAATACCGCTTATCTAGGCTGGGCCCTATCCCTTGGTTCCTTGCTCACCCTAGGCCTCTGGCGTCGGTTTAAGGCTTAGGGCTTGCTGCTGGGTTTTGCCTGGCGGAGGCCCGAGCCACATCAGGCCCTGGCCCAGTCGCTCCTTCCCTTAGCGCACCTTACAAATACACTCCTGTAATGCGGCCAAATCGGTGTACTGGTCTGCCAAATTAATTAACGAGTCGCTGGTCATGGACTGCAGGCTCACTAGCTCCACCCTTACCCCGCGATAGCTCAGGGCATCCACCGCATAGGGCAAATGGCCGTCACCGCTTAGTAGGGTGATGGTGTCGCAATGGTCCGCCAGACGCATCATGTCCACCGCAATCTCCACATGCAAATTTGCCCGCCGCGCCCCATCGGGAACCTGGGCCAGATCCTTACTAATGACCCGATAGCCATGACGGCTTAGCCACAGCAAAAAGCCCCGCTGCTTTTCATTTTTGGGGTCCACACCGGTATAAAAATAGGACCGCAGCAGTCGTCGGTCACCCACCAGGGTCTTTAGCAACCGAGCATAATCAACCTCTATGCCAAGGGAAGAGGCCGAATAAAACAAGTTCGCCCCATCAATCAAAACAGCGATGCGATCGCGACTGCTTGGAACATCGCGACTGGCATGGGGAGTGAATAATGCCCCTGCCACAGGCGACAGCTTTAGATCTCCCCTGACACGGCTATTTGAACCGTTAGATGCCCCGTTAAGAGCAGCCTCGTTGCGCTCGAGATTACTGACCATAAGGATTATGCTGGCTGAACGTCTGCAAAATACAGGGATGCAATAGATAGTATTGGTCACATTGGTTAAGACAAGTCTTAGTTGAGACAAGTCTTAGGCCCTGAAAGCGATAAGTTACAACGCCAATGTGACGCACAATGCTATATCGAGAATAGTATGAAATATTAATTATTTCTTAAGATTTTATCTATAGTCATCTAAAGTTTAACTGTAATGTCAAAACATCCGTCATAGTTCACCCCTGACAGATGCCATAGCACCTTTACCAGAAATGACCTAAGCTCTCGGCAGCGGCCAAGATTCACCTTGCTTCATGAAACGATTTACCCAGCTTTTTCAAGCCGTGGACGGCACTACCTCCACCAATGCAAAAGTGGCGGCTCTACAGCAATATTTCCACGATGAGTCGGCAGCCAATGCGGTTTGGGCCCTGTATTTATTTCTAGGTAAAACCCGCAAGCGATTGATTACATCCCGGGTACTGCGGGATATTTTCTTGCACCTATCCGACATTCCTGAATGGCTCTTCGCCGCTAGCTATGCCCATGTGGGCGACTCCGCCGAAACCATTGCCCTGCTCTTGGCCGATACGCCCCTGCCGGCCCCCAGTCCAGAATTCCATGGGCAGCCTCTCCACACCTGGTTAGAAACCATCATTCCCCAGGTAAAAACCTGTAGTCCCGAAGACCAGCAGCAGCTAATTGTGTCCTGGTGGGCCAGCCTAGAAGGCTATGAGGTTTTTGTACTGAACAAAGTCTTGACCGGAGCCTTTCGAGTCGGAGCTTCCACCAAACTAGTCATCAAAGCCTTGGCCGCTGAATATGACCTTCCCGCCGATGTCCTCACCCATCGGCTGATGGGTGACTTTACACCGTCGGTCGAGTTTTACCAACAGCTGATCCATACCGATACCACCCAATCAGCCCCCAGCCGCCCCTATCCAATTTTTCTCGCCTCCACCATAGAAGTGGATAAATTTGCCGAGGAACACATGGCTAACTGGCAAGCCGAGTGGAAATGGGACGGTATTCGGGCTCAGCTGATCCATCGAGCCGGGCAGCATTTTATTTGGTCACGGGGGGAAGACCTGATCACCCATCAGTTTCCTGAGTTTGCAGAGCCGCTACAGCAGCTGCCCGATGGCACTGTGTTAGATGGTGAAATTGTCTGCTGGGATGGTCAGCGACCTTTAAACTTCAACTATCTCCAAAAGCGTCTGGGGCGTAAACGCGTCGGCCCCAAGCTCATGGCAGAAAACCCGGTGCATTTTTTAGCCTATGACCTGTTAGAGCACCAGGGACAGGATATTCGCAAGACACCGCTGCACCATCGGCGGCAGCTCCTGACCACCCTGCTAGCCACCCACAAACCTCCCTAAATCAGCTATTCTCAGCCCACGGACTTTGACACATTTGAGCAACTTCAAACCCTGAGGGCCCAAGCCCGTGACCACCAAGCCGAGGGATTAATGCTCAAAGCCCTAGACAGTGAATATTTGGTGGGTCGCAAGCGGGGTTCTTGGTGGAAATATAAGGTCGACCCCATGACCTTAGATGGCGTATTGATCTACGCCCAGGCAGGCAGCGGTAAGCGGGCCAATCTATTTACGGATTACACCTTTGCCCTTTGGCATGGCGAAGAGCTGGTCCCCTTTGCCAAAGCCTACTCCGGGCTAGACAATCAGGAAATTACCACCCTTGATAAATGGATTCGTCGCCACACCCGTGAACGCTTTGGTCCCGTGCGCTCCGTCGAACCTACCCATGTGTTTGAAATCGGGTTTGAAGGCATTGCCCAGTCCAAACGTCACAAATCAGGAATTTCTGTACGCTTTCCTCGCATTTTGCGTTGGCGGCATGATAAGCCCATTGCTGAAGCAGATTCCCTAGAAGCAGCCTTTGCGCTACTCTCAGCCAATGACAGTTCAGCCCTTCCCGCCCAAAGTACGTCTTGAAATTTCCTGTAGGATGCCCATACTGAGGCAAAAGATCGGTAACAAAAGAGCAGCATTTACAGCTATGAGCGACTCTCCTGACAACACCGTCGACCCGGCAGCCGAAAATGACACCGTCGAAGATCCTAAACCAGAGAAAACTGAGGTTGCTCAGCTGGTGGATCGACTCATTCGGGCCAAACGTATTACCTATACCCAATACCAAACCCTATCCAAGATGGTGCTAGCCGATGGCACCGTCGATGAGCAGGAACGTCGTCAGATCAACCGTCTATTTGACGCCATTCAAGCCGGAGCGATCCGCATCATGGAGTAGGCGGGACCAGAGCTAACCAAAGATAGCCACATCAGAGTCCTGCTGGAAAATATGGGCATAGTCAAACTGCAACGCATTTTGATTGCGCATTACCATTTCCCCCAAATGACTAATTTGCCTGGGGGAAAACGTAGCCATAATCAGCGCCACCGTCTGCCCTGACTTGAGGTTAGGAACACGAACAAAGTAGTCGCGACGGGCAAAAAAGCGGTTCTCATCCTTAGGAACAATCACACCATTGAGACGATGGGCTCGCTGAACAGGACGAATGTAGAGGTTAAAAAAGTCTTCTTGATTAGGCTGTAAGCAATAAAACCGCTCGTGCTGCTCCCAACTCATCTTAAACAGCAGTACCAGTAGCTCAAACCCAAGAATATAGCCCAGGACCCGGTTGTACTCCTGGCCATTAACCCTCAGCCGCATGGCAGACTCCAAATAGGCCTTGGCCTGCTGCTGGCGGGTCTGGGCAGAATGCACATAAAACTGACGAATATACCGACGGAGAACCTTTTCGGTTACCTGGGTATCGATTCGAAAACGGCGCAGGTGCGAGGAAATACGCTGCTGGGTGTCCTGATCGTGGATGATGCGTGACACCATGCCATCGGCTGTATAGTCATCTAAAAATTGTGCCTGCTCCTCTGGGGAAGTGGCACACATCACATGACACAGCGACAGCACATAGCGCCGTTGCACCAAGGGCAATGCCAAGAGCCACTGTTGGGCCTCTGGGGGTAGGGCGTCAATTATTTCTTTATCTTGGGAGCCATTAATCGCAGACATGCGACCTGTCATTTGCCGATTTGCATCGCAATGTGCATCGAGTTCTCAGGAAAACTAGTCTGTAAAACAATGTTCAAGACATGTTCAAGACTACAGATAGCTAAGGAGACGATCAGGAAGCCTAAGTGTTCCTACCGATCGCTATAGCGTTCTTCCGCCCAGGGTTCACCACGCTTGTGGTAGCCGTTACGTTCCCAAAACCCCAGCACTGGCTCGGCAGAAAACTCCAGACCGCTCAGCCACTTAGCACTTTTCCAGGCATACAGATGGGGAACCACTAACCGCAGGGGACCACCATGCTCTGCCGATAAAGGTTGGCCCTCTAAGGTATGGGCCAGAAAATTTTCAGGACGGGCAAAATCTTCCATGGCCACATTGGTGGTGTAGCCGCCGTAGCAGTGGGCCATCACATGGGCCGCTTGCCCATCCACCTCCATCGTGGCCAATAGATCCGTCACCGTCACCCCGGTCCAGGTGACATCCAATTTGCTCCAAGTCGTCACACAGTGAAAATCTGCGGTGAACTGATGCTGAGGCAGCGCCATCAGGTCTGCCCAGCTTAAGGTTTTGGGCGTTACCAGACCCGATAGGGTCAGTTGCCAATCGTCCTGGGTCACCTGGGGTGGCGGCCCATAGGTCAGCACAGGAAATCCTTTTGCTAAATGCTGACCTGGAGGAACGCGATCAGCA
>CALBPH010000437.1 GCA_937899365.1 uncultured Leptolyngbya sp. | reverse complement strand
GGCAGGTCCGCTACAACCGAGATGACGGTCGCGACCGCCCCAACGACACCCGCCTGGAAAAATTTTCCACCGTTTCCCTTGCTAACCAAAACGGTGTCCGCCCCGGTCTTGCCGTCACTGGCCCTGACGACCAGGGACTCTGGTGGCCTGAGCTACCTCCCAGACCCACCGTAGACGACCTCGAATCTCGCCAGCTCGACAACGAAAAACCCGATTCTCCCGAACTGCTCAAGTCCGTTGACTACACCCTCACCGTTGATCAGGCGGGTCAACAAAAGACTCTACCCACTAAATACGACGTCTATCGCCAGGCGGTTAAAGCTCACGCTGCCCAACGACCGCTGGAAATAATCCTGGGACCCCAGGATGGGTCAGTGATCAATGTGAATGTGCAGTAGGCTATCTCCCGTTAGAGTGCTTGGGTTAACTGCTTTGGGTTAAATGCCCTAGGCCGCATCTCTGCATCCGTGTCAGGCCAGTTGCCACGTAATCTCTTCTCCTGCCCGTAGCGGCACCAGCCCCACCTCAGGAAAGGGAACTTCATCGGGAATACGCCAGGTTGTTTTGTTCAGGGTAATCTGTTCACTGTTGCGTGGTAGCCGATAAAAGTCTGGTCCGTAAAAGCTGGCAAACGCTTCTAATTTATCCAGGGCATCAACACTTTCAAACGCTTCTGCATATAATTCCATGGCGTGCAAAGCCGAATAGCATCCCGCACAGCCGCAGGAGGTTTCTTTGCGGTTGCGGCCATGGGGGGCGCTATCGGTACCCAGAAAAAACTTAGGGTTACCCGACGTGGCAGCTTTCAAAATAGCTAAACGATGCTGCTCACGTTTTAAGATGGGCAGACAGTAAAAGTGGGGTTGAATCCCCCCTTTAAATAGGATGTTCCGGCTGAACAACATATGCTGCGGTGTGATGGTGGCAGCCATGTTGTCAGCAGACAGAACAAACTCCACAGAATCTGCGGTGGTAATGTGCTCAAGCACGATGCGCAGATTGGGGAATCGCTGCTTGAGGGGGGTTAACTGTTGCTCGATAAATACTTTCTCGCGATCAAACACGTCAACAGCGCTATGGGTTACTTCTCCATGGAGCAATAACGGCATATCGACCTGCTGCATGGTTTCAAAAACGCGATCGCACCGGCGAATGTCCGTCACACCAAATTCTGAATTGGTGGTGGCACCGGCTGGGTAGTACTTAACGGCTTTGACAAACTGGGACGCCTTAGCCGCAATAATGTCGTCGGGGCTAGTATTGTCGGTGAGGTAAAGGGTCATCAGGGGCTCAAACTGTTGGCCCTCTGGAATGGCGGCCAGGATGCGATCGCGATAGGCCGTAGCATCCGCTAGTGAGCGTACCGGCGGCTTTAAATTTGGCATAACAATGGCACGGGCAAACTGACGCACCGTATGGGGCAAAACCGCTTTCAGTGCTGCACCGTCACGTAGATGCAGATGCCAGTCATCGGGTCGAGTAATGGTAAGCGTTTGCATCCCTCAGTTGTAATCCCCTTTTTAGTCTGGGTTTACTCTACGGCAAAACTACATCAGCGCACACCCCGGCAGCGTATGGAGATATTTTCCAACACCTCCATACGCTCTGGAGCCTACCCCTACGGTCTGCTTACAGACCCATCAATTTTTCTTGGACTGTGCTGGCGATCACTGCTACAGCAAACGTCTTAATGCACTAGGACGTTTTCGCATCAGGTTAGCGGTTTCTGCTCAGACTGTTAAATACATTTCGCAGGTCGCCAAGTTCGCCATATGTTGAAGCTTTCAGGCATTCTCAGGGGTGGGCGGCCACTTTTCAGGCCTATATTCTTTATTGCAGTAAATAACGTTTAATTGCGTTTCACAGCCATCTAGAAAAAATATCAGTAACGTTACGGGTACGAAAGATGTCCACAGTGAACCTTTACTTGACGGGTTGTTAGACAGCAACCGTGGGCATCTACACGCATCTACCGCTTGCCAAACATCATAACCAGAATGTCACTGATGGTTCAGTGGCCAATTGAGGAGGCACTATGCCGTTCAATGTTGCATTGCTCGATTTGGTATCCCCCTATTTGGTCAGGGGAGAGAATCTAGGAGCCAACCATGCGGCCCTATCTGTTATTCGAGTAACAACGTTTGACTTGTCTTCCTCTCCTTTGGGGATTGTTATTCGAGGGCGGTGTGAGTTTAACGGTCGGGCGCAGATTGATGTTGGCTCAGGTCGCTTGGATATTGACGCTAAGGTGGATGAGGGGGAGCCGCCCTTTGACCCCAATCGCCGATCGCCGGTGTTTGATCTGCGTGAGACCAGTCTGGACTTTGAGCTGTTTGTGCCCCGGGCGGGGTCCACGATTATTGCTAATGGGGTGGGTAGCATCGCGGATGATGGGTTTACCCCGGTGCGAGATGTGCTGGATATCTGGGATGCACCGCCGCTGGATACGCCCCTTTCGGATTTTCCATCCAGTGCCTTTGGGCTGGATTTAATTCTCAATGCGCCATCGGTAAGGCCGCCATTTTTGCATCCGGCGCAGATGACGCCTGAGGGGTTATTGATTCCCGATCCGTCTG
>CALBPH010000436.1 GCA_937899365.1 uncultured Leptolyngbya sp. | reverse complement strand
CGTCGGTGTTCGAGTGATGCTGTTATGTATCAGGCGAGGCTGGAAGTGGTGCATGATCAGCTGGGTATGGAGCGGCATTTAGCTCCGTCTCCAGCGCAGCTGTGGCTAGAGCGGCTACCGTTGATACTCAGTGCGGTGATTTTAGTGGTGGGTCTTTACTGGCGGTATGGTCTGGGTCGCTAGGGCTGTCGATAACGGCCTATACATGAGCATCCTGTAGTGGGTGCTTGTATGAATTTGAGAGGGGACTGTGGCACTAGATTATTTACAAGTGAAATTCCCGGAGGGTATGAGTGATAGGGATAGAGGCATTATCCGCGAAGGGATTAATCAGTATTTGAGTTCTGACAAGCTGAATCAAAAGGACCCGGTTAGGGACCTGAAACGGTATGTTTTTCGGGAGTACAAAACTCAGGTTGATTGTTGGTTTAAGTATCCGCCCACAGGGAACATCCAGGGGTTAAGTGAGGCTGAAGGGAAGGCATTTCAGGCGGCGGTTAATCGGCACTTTCAAAAGCAGCCTGCGATCAGTCAGGAGGATGCTCAGGGCAGAATGCAAGCGTTGGTTGATGGTTACTTGGCAGCAAGACGGTTCTCTCAATGATGGCGATTACCCACGCCGCGATCGCAACCGCTGGCGCATCCCTCCTACTCGGCACCGCCCACCCGTTACCGTTAGCGCTTGCCGTCCTGGGCTCGCAGCTGCCCGATATCGACACCACCACCAGCATTATCGGCCAGGTCCTTTATCCAGTTAGCTCGTGGATAGAGGATCGCTACCCTCACCGCAGCGTCACCCATTCCTTTGCCGCGACCGTTGCTATTGCAACCGTGGCCGTGGCCGTAGGCGCAGCGTTGGGCGATATTAAGCCTTGGTTGGCGTTGCCGTTGGGTCATATGCTGAGCTGCTTCAGCGACTGTTTTACGCGCCAAGGCGTTCAGCTATTCTGGCCCGATCCGGCCTGGTCTATCAGTGTGAGCAACCCCAAGCGACGACTACGCACGGGGGGACCGGGTGAGTATTGGGTGTTAGCGGTGGCCGTGGGTTTGCTACTGCTGGGTATCTGGCTAGCTGGTGCGGGTGGTGTTACCGGGCAGGTTAACCAGGGCTTGGGGCTTCGTGATGGAGCCATGGCGACGTATAACGCTAATGCGGCCAGAGCTGAGGTCTACGCGGAGATAACCGGCGTCTGGGCCGATGACCGCACCGATGCCAGTGGCCGCTATCTGATATTGGATGCGGTGGGTAATGAGTTCATCGTCACCGATGGCCAGGGCGTTTACCAGACAGGTAAGCAGCTGCTCGTAGACAAGCTGACGACGGCGACCGGTGCGGCGATGACGCGGACGACGCAGACACTTACGTTGAGTGATGAGGATGTAGTATCGCGGCTGCAGGTGTTGCGGATGATGCAGCCGTCAGCACGAATCTATCTATCGGGTTCCATCACTGTGGACTTTCCCGAGGATGTGCGGCCTACGGTGCTACCTCGGCAACTGCCTGCGGTGACGGTGGTGGGTGAGTCGGTGGAGTTGCAGTATTGCGAGCTGGAGGTTGCGATCGCAATGTTGGGAGATCAGTGGGCAACGGGGGTGGTGACTGCACTTTACTTGGAGCTATGAATAGTACCTTGCCTTTCACAGATAGCTAGATTTTTGACGTTTTTTCGGCTGTTATTTTTGAATGATTTGATCGTGTATTTCACGATTCCTCTAATGCCAAACATGGACTGCTCTTCAACCATGTCTATCTCGATTGGTGCATAATCTTCGTTATCTTTCTCAGCAAGATTTGCTGAGAAAAGAGTCACTTGGTCTCTTCGGGTTCGATAGAATATTTTGACCATTCTTTGGTCTTTATACGTAGCTGATACAATGCTTCCATCAGCTACGTCTGTCCAGTTTCCTGAAAGCTTTTCAACGACTATCACATCATTGTTTTCAATTCCTACGTCAACCATAGAATCACCTGTTACCTGGGTGATGTAATCTGTCTCAGGATCTAAAGAAAGGATCTCCTCTAGTCTTTTTTCGACAGGCTTTAAATCTTCAATGCTTGTTCTTTCTGAACCTGCTGAAACGGGAGATTCTATATAGTCGTATTGCTGACTTTCAATGATTTGACTTTGTATCCATGTCCAACAATCCTTGGTTGGGAAGTCAATTTCTTGATCATCGATATCGGATAAATATTTAAATGAATATATTTTTTTTAATTCACTAATTTTATTTTTATAAATGTCTAATAACTCCTTGATGCCAGTTTTTACACTTACTGGTATTTGCAATGTAGGCCTGGAAGTCAATTCAGCATAAATGGGCGGAGCACCGGCATTTTTGCTCTTTGAATTTTTTTTATCTGATTTTAATGGTTTTTTTGATGGCTTTCTCTTCTGTGTATTAGCCATGTAACTAATGAATATATTGAATTTATGATCATATTCAATATATTCACCGAGATCATCTATTTCAAAGAGTTCAAGTGTTCTATTTCAATTATTTTTTTAACTTGATTGTTTCCGTTGATTGTTAGTAGTTGTTTTTTATAACGGTTTCTTGTCGAGTGAGGTATGGCAGAAACCTTAGCGAATAAGAACTTTAGGCTCCATGCTGTACTTCAGCAGATTTAAGACCGCTATACACAGGTGGCTCGTTTGCGCGTGAGCTACCTGTGTAACATGGCCAACCCAGTATTAGCAGTATGGTTGCTTGGTCGTTACGCGCTTTTTCTTGCGTGAGCAACGCGTTTGCCAAAGCTTTTTGGTCACTTGCCATGCAATGCATCCCGCAATTGCTTTAATGACGTGGAATAACAACTCCAAAAATCTATCAGTCATGTTTTGGTTCCTCTTACATTACATTTGCCGTCAAAAAGTAGAACAAATGAACTACTTGTATTTAAACAATAGTTCATTTGTTCTACTTTTTGCGAGTGTTAAAGTCTAGAACCCTTGGTATTTAATTGTTGTACGCTAATTCAAAAAAATGATCACAAATTACTAATTTGTGATCATTTTTTGTTTGAAATCATGGCAGTTTATCTTGTAACGTCTGTGCATCAGTTGTTTTGAATTTATGATCACTAATTGTTGTTTAATGAGTACAAATCTACTAGCATTAATGGGCAGCTCTAAAAGTTAAATACTAAGTTGTGTAAATTTTGAGCTTACATTTGCCGTCAAACAAATGTGATCATCATGAGTTTGAGATAACTACTGTTATCTCAAACTTTTTTTATGTTCATTATCGGGCTGGTGAGTTGAGTCGCTTGGGTATTCTGCGGATGATGATGACGTTGTCTTTAGTTTGTGCGTCCTTTACTTCCTTATGTGTTGGCTCTGTTAGCCTTTGGCGGTGTCGCAATTGCCCAACAGCCCAGCTTCACCACGCCCACCTCTCTCCCAGAACAACCCACCCAACCTAACGAGGCCCCCCGCCGCCTCACCATCAACGTCTCCGTCACCGACCCCGACGACCTCAAAGTCACCGAAGGCGACCGCATCGCTGTGGGCCAACTCATCGCAGACCGTACCCGCGATCGCA
>CALBPH010000435.1 GCA_937899365.1 uncultured Leptolyngbya sp. | reverse complement strand
CTCAATATCGTGGCTTCTGGCCGAGGCGGTGGTTTGGGCAATTTTGTCAGAGACCTTGAGCCGGTCACACACCTGGAGCAAAATCTGATTGAGCTCAGCCGGCGATAGCGCCCCTAACCCTTTGCGATGGGGAGACACATAGCTACCCGTGGCCTTAGGCCGTACCTCCGTTGTAAATCTGTGGACGGCCCACTGGCTAGCGGCGATGGCCTGCTCGTAAGCAGACACAATGGCAGCGGCCAGGGACGCCGCACTGAGATTATTGGTGGCACTGTAACCAAACTGTCCCTGGGCCAAAACTTCCACCATGGCCCCCTGGTCAAACTGTTGGGTATTGCGCTCCGGATGGGCATCGCGAATAGCGCAGGCCCTAGCGATATCTTTAACGGCTCGAATCCCGATCCAGTCGGCCGAGACCGTCGCATTAGTGACGACGTCAGAAAGAAACTTAAACATGATTTTGGGTAGTGCAGACCCGGCGCATAGCAATTCTCTGTACTACACCCTGCCTTGATAGTTGTAATTCTTACCCATCAGGTCCCTGAATGGGGGGGTAGACCCTGCATGTGATATTGGCAGAAAATTAAATAATTAGGCTTGTCCTTGCTTTTTATTTTATTTATAAGATTATTTCAGCTATATTATTTAATTTTCTAGCTAAAATAGAGCTATAGCTGATTAAAATAATTAAATGAATGATCTTGACGGCAACATTATGGGGGCACTTATGGCGGATGGTCGAGTGACCTGGTCCGATCTGGCTACCCGTTTTGGGGTGTCATCACCGGCCATTAGTGAGCGGGTACGGCGCTTAGAAAAGCGCGGCGTCATTCAGGGCTATCGAGTGGTGGCCGATCCGGTACAGCTGGGCTACGACATCACGGCATTTGTGGCGGTGGTGTTGGAGCATCCGCAATACCGACAGGGATTTTTGGACTATGTGACGACAACGCCTGCGGTCCAAGAATGTCACCACGTGGCCGGAGATGGAGACTATTTGCTCAAGGTGCGGTGCGGCAGGATGGCCGATCTAGAGAGGCTCCTGAGCGAAGAGATCAAGGGACTGCCGGGGATTTTGCAAACGAAAACGTCGATTGCGCTATCGACGGTCAAAGAAACGACAGCCTTAGCGGTTTAACGACCGGTTTAACAACATTTGTCGGATAGGCGCTCGTTTTGATAGTTCCTATGGGGGGTGCTGTGATTTCTCTGTTTTTTCGGGGTCTGGTGTTGGGGTTTTCCATTGCGGCTCCGGTGGGGCCAATTGGGCTGTTGTGCATTCGCCGGAGCATTACCTACGGAGCGATGGCAGGGATGCTGTCGGGGTTGGGAGCGGCAACGGCGGATGGGGTCTATGGTGCGATCGCAGCCTTTGGTCTGGCCTTTGTTTCTAATTTCCTGACCAACCAGGCCCGGTGGCTAGGCCTGGTTGGTGGCCTATTTCTCTGCTATTTGGGCATTACCACCTTTCTGAGTAAGCCTGCGGATAAGCCAGCTGAGATCGGTCGAACGGGGTTAGCTGGTGCCTATTTGTCCACATTTGGCTTGACCCTGACGAACCCGGCCACCATTTTGTCCTTTGTACTGCTATTTGCAGGCTTTGCCCCGGCTGAACTGGGCTATGGTCAGGCGGTTGTGATGGTGGGGGGCGTATTTATAGGGTCGGCGCTGTGGTGGTTACTGCTCAGCAGCGGGGTGTCGCGACTAAGACACTGGTTAACACCTGGACGATTGATTTGGATCAATCGTGGGTTTGGCGTATTGATTACCGGGTTTGGCATCGTTGCTTTGAGCTGGCGTGGTTAAACTAGAGCAGAGGCGACTTCCAGGCCAAACCTATGGTTCAGCAAATAATCTCCGATAACCAGCTTCTCGAGCAGTACCCTGACAGCGACGGGCAACCCATGGCCGACAACACTAAGCAGTTCCGTTGGATCGTGGTGATCAAGGAAAATCTGGAACGGCTGTTTGCCAGTGATGTCGATGTATTTATTGCAGGAGACTTGCTGTGGTATCCGGTGGAGGGTGATCCAAAGCAGCGCCAGGCACCAGATGTGATGGTTGTCTTTGGTCGTCCGAAGGCAGATCGGGGATCTTACCAGCAGTGGAAAGAGGGAGACATTGCACCCCAGGTGGTGTTTGAGATTTTGTCACCGGGGAATCGGTCTGGGGAAATGCTACGGAAGCTAAATTTTTATCAGCGGTATGGGGTGGCGGAGTATTACATTTACGATCCAGATAGCAATGAACTGACAGGATTTGAACGCTCAGCAAAATCATTACAGCTTGTTAGTGAGGTGCACAATTGGGTGAGTCCTCAGCTGGGTATTCGATTTGAGCTGACGGCAGATACGTTAGAAATTTATCGGCCTGATGGAGAACGGTTTTTGACCCAGGTAGAGCTAGGTGAACAGCTAGCGACTGAGCGGGAATTAAGACAGGTTGATCAGCGACGCATTCAAGCCCTAGAAGAAAAATTACGTGAGTTGGGAATCAATCCAGAATCACTGTAGGTCAAGCTAGTGTCTGCATAAGTTTCAAAAGCTCACCCTAGCGGGTAATAGACACTCGATGGCAGCCTGTACCAAGATATTTAGTTAAGTTGTGAAGAATATTTTCTCTCCAGAGACTAAAGTGAAGATAGGCAATTCCTAGATCCGTTAGCCCCCAATCTTGCCAAGCCCTATGGCTGCAAAAACGATCCTGATCCTGACGGCCAATCCTTCAGATACAAGCCGTTTACGGTTAGACGAAGAAGTTCGCGAAATCCAAGAAGGGCTGAACCTGTCGGCAGGACGCGACAGCTTTAACGTGGTGTCGCAGTGGGCTACACGACCGGACGACCTGCGGCGGGCGCTGCTCAAATATAGACCCCAAATCGTTCATTTTTCGGGCCATGGTGCAGGCGCAGCGGGGCTGCTGCTAGAAAATGATCTGGGGAATGCCAAACCCGTTAGTAGCGACGCCCTATCGCTACTTTTTAGCTTGTTCCCCAGTGTGGACTGTGTGCTGTTTAATGCCTGCTATTCCGAGGTGCAGGCAGATGCGATCGCAAAGCACATAGACCACGTCATCGGCATGAGTGATGCCATGGGCGATCGCGCCGCCATCGAATTTGCCGTTGGCTTTTACGATGCCCTGGGCTACGGTCACCCAGTCCCCTTTGCCTATGAGCTGGGGCTGTCGGCCATTGCCCTAGAGGGACTAGACGATGTCGCAACACCGATTTTAAAAGTGCGGCAGGGGGGAGCCGATGCCATTGAAGCGGCTGACCCCAAACCGCCGAAATCCACAAATAAAGCAGCGACCGAAGACAACAGCCACCCACCGGCCTAGAAGCCCATAGTCCTAGAAGAAGCCGAGGGGCTAGTGCCGCTAGATTCGCCCTTCTACATGGAGCGGCTGCCCATCGAAACCGACTGCTACGAAACCGTGGTGCGTCCCGGCTCCCTGATTCGGATCAAAGCACCCCGGCAGTTAGGGAAAACATCGCTGTTGGTTAGAACCCTGGCCCATGCCAAATCCCAGGGGTTTGAAACCGTCCGTCTGAGCTTTCAAACATCGGACAATGACACCCTGAATGACCTGGACGAATTTCTCCAGTGGTTTTGCTGTAGCGTCACCGAAGAGCTGGACTTGGAGGACCGGCTAGCCGATTACTGGAAAGGGGCAAGGGGTATTGTCCGTCGCTGTCAGCGATACTTTGAGCGCTATCTACTAACCGAGTTAGATAAGCCCCTGGTTCTAGGGCTAGACGAAGTAGACCAGGTATTTGAGCATCCCCAAATAGCCACGGACTTTTTTGGCATGTTGCGGGTGTGGCACGAAGAAGGAAAAACCAACCCGATCTGGCGCAAGCTGCAGCTAGTGATTGTCCATTCCAAAGAAGTATACGTGCCCCTTAGCATCAACCGTTCCCCCTTTAATGTGGGGCTGCCCATTGAGCTAAGGGAGCTAAATGAAGATGAAATCGAAGCCTTAATCACCCGTCATCAGCTCAGTTTGACCGCCCACCAAAAACAGCAGCTGGTAGAGCTAGTGGGCGGTCACCCCTATTTACTACGGGCTGCCCTGTATCAGCTGGCCCGAGGCCGCATCAGCTTAACCCAGCTACTCGAAGAAGCCCCAACAGAAGGCGGGTTATACAGCGATCATCTACGGCGGCATCTGCTCAATCTAGAAGCTGATCAGGATTTGCTCACTGCCTTTAAGCAGGTGATTCCCGCCTATCGTCCGGTGCAAATTGGTTCCACAGAGGCCTTTAAGCTGCACAGTATGGGCTTGGTGAGATATGACGGCAACTCCGTTGTGCCCCTATGCGGGTTATACCGGCAATATTTCCAATCGCGGTTGTGAGCATTGCCGCTCCAGGATTCTATTTGAACTGTCCAGACAAGTTGCGATTCTGACAAACTGATTTATCCTCAAACTCAACACCATTAATTTCTACCTGATGCACACGAAAGATCATGGCTGAGTATCGATACCAAGTAGGCGGTAGCCTGCCCCCAGATGCGGCGACCTATGTTGAACGAGCGGCGGATGCAGAATTTTACCAGGCCCTAAAGGCGGGGGAGTTCTGCTATGTGCTCAACTCTCGGCAGATGGGTAAGTCTAGCCTGCGGGTTCGCACGTCTGAACGGTTGCAGGCAGACGGTGTGGTCTGTGTGTCGGTGGATGGGAGCGGGGTAGGGACAACAACCATTGAACCGGCAGAATGGTACTTCGGTGTCATCGATAGTCTGGTTGATCGGCTGCAGCTCGACCGGATCAATCCAGAATTTGACCTGGATGACTGGTGGGAAATGAAACATAATTTGCCCCCCGTGCGTCGGTTTGGGAAATTTCTAAGC
>CALBPH010000434.1 GCA_937899365.1 uncultured Leptolyngbya sp. | reverse complement strand
GTGATCAGTGAGTTGTTGTTTTGAGCTTTATGTCTTGCGTGATTTTTGGCGGAGTGTCCTATTGTCTTATTGTGTTTCATAGAGAGCGTTGATCGCTTGAGACAGGTGATACCCTCTGAAGAGATAGGGTGTGTTGTTTCGGATGCAGGTATTGGTGTAGCTTTGTTAGGCCTTCTTAGGAAGAATCTCTATGATTCTACTTTTTGTGAAGACAGCAGCGCTTATAGCTGGCTCTTAATAGCACAGATAATTAAGCTCTGTGCTGTTACTTTCGGTGGCCGTCTCCTGAGGCTAACTTCTCTCAAAGCAGCGTGTGACGGTAGTTTGGAAATGGTGTTTGCTAGAGCTTTGTTCTGGGCAGAGATGGTGAATTCTCCCGATTGGTTACTGCACCCAGTGGGTAATGCCCCAGGACAGGTGGAAACCATGCTGCTCGCATCAATGCTTGAAGATCTAATGGGCTAAAAATAATCCACTTTCGGTGCAGATGCCATCTAAAGGACGGTCCCAGCTATTTTTAGGTATCTGCGGTAAGCGGGCAAATTCAAACACAATGCCTACGGTGGGCTTATCTCGCCAGCTAGGCTGGCTCAGCATGCGGTCATAAAATCCGCCACCGTAGCCTAGGCGGTAGCCTTTGACATCGCAGGCGATGGCTGGGACCAGGATTAAATCTACGCGGTGGGGCTCGACTAGGGGCGATGTTGGGTCCGGCTCGGTAATGCCGTAGGTGCCAGACCGTAGGGGCCAGCTGCAGCTGGGAAACCAGCGATGCCAGATCAGGTGTTTGCCCTCGCAGCGGGGCAGTCCCCAAGAACGCTGTTTGGCGAGTAGCTGACCTAGGTCTGGCTCATGGCGAAAACTACAGTAGGCTAGCACTGTGCGGGCTGATTGAAAGGTGGACCACTGGTTGAGGTGGGTGCAGATGCGATCGCACTTTTGTTGCCATACCTGGGGTGGCATTGCCTGCCGTGCCTTCAGCAGTGACCGCCGCATTTTGGCTTTCTGGTCCTGAATTTTGGCAATGGACGCTGGTCTATAGGTCTCCGACATCATCGCTATTAGCCGCGTAGGTGCCGTCATCCTACACCCTCGCCCCCATGGCGTCGCGCCCATAGTCCACAATCTTAGCTATAGCTGTCAATCAACCTTTCACGCTAGCGTTAGAAAATATCAGTGCAGGAAGCAACTACCATCGATACCGCCTTACCCATCCAACGACTATCGCAGGATGTGATTAGCCTGATTGCTGCCGGAGAAGTCATCGACTCCCTGGCGGCAGTGGTGCGGGAGCTATCTGAAAATGCCCTGGATGCCGAGGCTACTCGCATTACGATTCACCTGTGGCCTGAGTCTTGGCGGGTGCGGGTAACTGATAACGGTACGGGCATGGATCGTGTCAATTTAGAACAGGCGGCCACGGCCCACAGTACGAGCAAAATTCGCACCTGTGATGACCTGAGCCAAATTCAGAGCTTAGGGTTTCGGGGCGAGGCGCTCCATAGTTTGGCCCAGCTGTCACAGCTAGAGATCCGTAGCCGTGTGGCTAACGACTTGGGCTGGCGGGTTAACTATGGGGCAGAAGGGGCGGTACTAGAGATTGAAGAAGTTGCGATCGCACCTGGCACCGTTGTTACGGCCGATAATCTGTTTGCCCGCCTGCCCAATCGTCGTCAGGTGTTACCTTCCGTAGCCCAGCAGCTGCGTCAGGTGCAGCAAACGGTGCAGCAGCTAGCCCTGTGTCATCCCCACGTTACCTGGCAAGTGGCCCAAACCGACCGTGACTGGTTTACCCTGTGGCCAGGGTCTACGGCTAAAACCGTGCTGCCCCAAATTTTGCGAGATGTGGCCGTCCATGACTTAGCACAGGTCAGCCTCAGCGACGATGAACTCGACTGTGAAGGCCAGCTCGATCTGCTGGTGGGTCTCCCCGATCGCTGCCATCGTCGCCGCCCCGACTGGGTGCGGGTGGCCATTAATGGCCGGGCCGTTACAGCCCCTGTGCTGGTGCAGTCTCTGATCTACAGCTTTCGGCGCACTTTGCCGCGCGACCGTTACCCTATCTGTTTTTTACATTTGCGGGTACCGGCTGAGCATATTGATTGGAATCGCAACCCGGCCAAGTCTGAAATCTATTTGCAAGCGACGGATGTGTGGTGCGATCGCATTGCTATTGCCGTCGAAAAAGCCCTACGCCTCTCTAATGTGGCGAGCGATACCCAAACCCAACGTACTAAGCAACTCTTCAAAACGGCTGAAGCCTCTGCTAGCTATGGCACCCGTGACCCAGATTTTCCTAGCCAGCTCAAAGCCGTCGCCCAGGTGCAAGACACCTATATCGTCGCAGAACACAGCGGCGGCGTTTGTCTAGTAGAGCAGCACATTGCCCACGAGCGAGTTATCTATGAACAGATTAAAGCCCAATGGCAAACCGTTCCGATTGAGCCCGCTATTATTCTCAGCCAGCTCAGGTCACGTCAGGTAGAACAGCTGCGGCGACTCAGCCTAGAGATTGATCCGTTTGGCGAAAACCTCTGGGCCATACGCACTATCCCAGCGCCCATCGCTGAGCGCGATGACTGTGCCGATGCCCTGCTAGAACTGAGTTTAGGTGGGGATGTCGATGCGGCCATGGTGGCGACGGCCTGTCGAACGGCGATTCGGAATGGCACGCCCCTGGCATTAGATGCGATGCAGACCTTGCTGGATGACTGGCAGCGGACGAAGAATCCAAGAACCTGTCCCCACGGGAGACCGATTTGTTTGACGTTAGAAGAATCTAGCCTTTCGAGGTATTTTCGGCGGCATTGGGTGATTGGAAAGAGTCATGGGTTGAGAAAGTAAGTGTGGTGGTTTGCCATGTGTTGAGCTGCAAGTGTGCTGGGTATGGTGCGGGGCGGGCTTTCAGGGAGAAAATAGCTGGGGCGATGGGTTGGGTGTGAAAGGTGTTGCTTGGGGTCCCGCCGAGTTCCCCAAACCCCCTGGGCAGGGCGGGACGCCGCCCTACAACCCTCGTACCGGAGGGTTTTGATAAATAGCGAATTGGGTTGAGGGCGATCGGCAAAGCGGTTTAGAATTTTGCGCTCAGTCGCACAAAATTCTAAAAAGGGTTATCTAGTGCGTTTTCAAATTTATAAAGATCATGAGCAAATGATCTGGGGTGGGAAGCTATTCAGACTGCTTTTTACTTTCCTACGGAAAGTAGGACAAGGATGCGTTAAGCAATAACCTCATGATTTGAGTTTTATACTCTAAACCTTCTGTAAAAACCGATCCAGAACATTTATAATCGACCCCGCCGTAACCCCAAACCTAGTGCCATTAGGGGAAAACTCAGTACGATGGGTTTTAGGGCGGCGTCCCGGCCCTAACCAGGGGGTGTGGGGAACTCGGAGATACTGTGTGGTTTCATCCATGTCAAGTGTGAACAGCCAGTGCTTTGTTGGCATCAAAAGGCTGCCCTGAGTGCAGTACCCCAAAAACCCATCGAATGAGTTTATGCATAATCGCTCCCACTACCTGCATTTTGAGCTTTCCTGCCCCAAGCAAACGGTCACGAAATTGAGCAATGACTGGATTATGGTTTATGGACGCTAACGCTGGCATATACAAGGCTTTACGCAGTCGGGCATTTCCAACCTTAGAGAGTCTGGGTTTCTTGTGGATAGAACTTCCAGACTCATGCTCTTTCGGCGTTAATCCAGCATGGGCAGCTAGTTGTCGGGCACTCTTAAAAAAGTGGATATCCCCGATTTCAGCCAGGATAATCGCGGCTGTTTTGTCGCCAAGCCCTGGGATTGATGTAATGAGATCTCGCTGATGGTTGAGAGTATCGTGACACTCAATATGATGATTTATTTTCTCCAACAGCGATTTACGTTGTTGCTTCAAGAACTCCAAATGTGCTTTGATGTCCTCTACTAACTCTGATGATGTGGTTTCTAACCGATTTCGTTCCTGACTTATCATCTTGTCAAGTGCATCCAAGCGGCGGGCGAGCGCTTGTAAGGCCTCCACCTCCGGGGTGGGAGGTGTCCATGCTCGGGGGTTGCGTTCTAAGCAGAACCTTGCAATAACAGCCGCATCTACCCGGTCTGTTTTAGTCCGCACTAACAAGCTCTCGCCATAGGCTTTCACTTGTTTAGGATTCGCAATCGTGACCACATGACCCTGGTCATGGAGATAACGGGCCACTGGATGGGCATAGGTACTGGTGGCTTCCACACATGCGTGGACACGCTCAACTCGGTGGTACGCCAGCCACTGCAGTAACGCTTGATGCCCCGAGGCATCGTTACTGAGCGTCTTTCGCTTCGGCTTCGTATCCGCTGTGAACAGCAAGGCTGCATAGAGTTTATGCTTGCCGACATCAATGCCTAGACAGGGAAGAGACATGAGGTAGATGCTCCGATGAGTTGGTCAAACGTCCCATCCAAGCTTGACTCTGTCCTTGTGAATTCAGGGTGTGTTGCACGGCTGGCAACGCCTTTGATACTGTCGAGAGTAGTCGTTCGATGGGGACAGGTAGCTCATCAGTCGCAATCCACTGATCTCCGACCGAGCTTGGTTAGCTCTAGGGACCCCCCAGTTTGGAGTGCTTGTAATGATGGCTATCTCTAGCATCCCTGATCAGCTACCCAATATACAAGGGACCCCAAGCAACACCGTTCACACCCAATCAGCCGCCCAAGCTATTTTCCTAGTTGAAAACCATGAGCTTAATTTTTACAACCCCTTAGCCTCCCGAATTCTTAAGCAAAACAAATATTGCCATAAATCAACCACATTCTGAGAATCCGGGGGTCTGGCCGGGAACCTTAGGTTATATGTAGATTTCTTGTT
>CALBPH010000433.1 GCA_937899365.1 uncultured Leptolyngbya sp. | reverse complement strand
ACCCGATGAAGTCTACGACCGGCTCTATCGCGAACTGCAGGAGTTAGAAACCCAATATCCATCTCAGGTAACCCCCGATAGCCCTACCCAACGGGTGGGCGAACGCCCCGCCAGCCAGTTCACCGCCCTCGAGCACAACATTCCGCTCTACAGTCTAGAAAATGCCTTTGATATAGACGAATATCGTCAGTGGGAAGTCCGCTGGCAGCGCCAAACCCCCGACATAGACCAGGCCCCCGTCGTCGCCGAACTTAAAATTGACGGCAACGCCCTGGCCCTAACCTACGAAAACGGCCTGCTCACCCGAGGGATCACCCGAGGTGACGGCATTAGCGGCGAAGACATTACCCAAAATGTGCGCACCATTCGCTCCATTCCCCTGCGGCTGCAAATCGACAATCCGCCACCTCGGGTAGAAGTCCGGGGAGAGGCCTTTATCCCCAACGACGTCTTTGATCACATTAACGCCGAGCGCCAGGCAAACGAAGAAGCCCCCTTTGCTAACCCTCGAAATGCGGCGGCAGGGACACTGCGCCAGCTAGATTCGCGGGTGGTGGCCCAGCGACGTCTAGACTTTTTTGCCTACACCCTGTTGCTACCCGAGGGCACCGGCGGACTGTCATCACCCAAAACCCAAGCAGAGTCATTGACAGCCCTACAAAATTTGGGGTTTAAGGTAAATCCCAATTGCAAACGCTGCGCAACCACAGACGATGTCGCCCAGTTTTACGATTATTGGGACACAGCGCGCACCCAACTGCCCTATCTGACCGATGGTGTTGTGGTTAAACTCGACGATCTTGCTTTACAAGAACGGCTAGGATTTACCCAGAAATTTCCTCGCTGGGCCATCGCCCTCAAATATCCTGCAGAAGAGGCACCCACAATTTTGCAGGATATGACCGTACAAATTGGTCGCACGGGGGCCGTTACCCCGGTGGCAGAACTAGCCCCCGTCCAGTTAGCCGGCACCACGGTGGCCAGGGCCACCCTCCACAACGCCGATCGCATTGCCGAACTCAACCTGCACAAGGGCGACACCGTTATCGTTCGCAAAGCGGGGGAAATTATTCCAGAGGTGGTACGGGTGCTACCGGACCTACGCCCAAAGGGAGCCGAACCTTGTCAGCTCCCCACCCACTGCCCAGAATGCGGTGAAAAATTAGTCAGACCCGCCGATGAAGCCGTAACCCGATGTATTAATCCGTCTTGCCCCGCCATTGTGCGGGGGGATCTGATTCACTGGACCAGCCGCCAGGCCTTAGAC
The DNA here is from genome assembly GCA_937899365.1 of uncultured Leptolyngbya sp. Taxonomy (GTDB): domain Bacteria; phylum Cyanobacteriota; class Cyanobacteriia; order Phormidesmidales; family Phormidesmidaceae; genus Leptothoe. The sequence continues at coordinate 545 of CALBPH010000433.1, read as the reverse complement.
ATTGCCGGGCTGGGGGAAAAATGGGTGCAGCAGCTGCTAGCGCAGAAATTGGTTCGCTCCGTTGCCGACCTGTATGAGCTAACCATTGAGGATTTGTTACCCCTAGACCGCATGGGGCAACAGCTGGCTCAAAAACTAGTCGATGCCATCCAGGCATCTAAGTCACAGCCCTGGTCTCGGGTTTTGTTTGGCTTAGGCATTCGCCATGTGGGTGCGGTCAATGCCCAGCTGCTGACCCAAGAGTTCTACACCGCCGAGCGATTAGCGGCAGCGGCCCCTAAGGATATCGAAGCGGTGTATGGCATTGGCCCAGAGATTGCCTATTCAGTCCACGAATGGTTTCAAGGAGTGGCTAACCAACAATTAATCGAGCGCTTAAAAACAGCGGGGGTGCAGCTAGAAGGACCGCCCCCATTAGCAGAGCCAATGGATCTGCCCATGGCGGGTAAAACCTTTGTGCTCACTGGCACGCTGCCAACCTTAAGTCGCATGGAAGCCAAGACAAAAATTGAGGAAAGTGGCGGTAAGGTAACCGGGTCAGTGAG